>CAMFSS010000001.1 GCA_945983195.1 uncultured Prevotellaceae bacterium
AGTGGGTGGTGATGGATTCGAACCACCGAAGTCGAAAGACAACTGAGTTACAGTCAGTCCCATTTGGCCACTCTGGTAACCACCCTTTTGCTAATTGCGGTGCAAAGGTAAGCAAAACTATTGGAATCTGCAAGAAAAATCGCACATTTTTATGGCAGCCTCGGCAGCCTCAGTGCCTTTGTTTCCCAGCACACCACCGGCACGGTCGAGAGCCTGCTGCTCATCGTCGGTGGTGAGCACACCAAAGATAACGGGCACCACACCCTCGGCATTGAGCGCAGCCACACCCTGCGTGACGCTGTCGCAGACATAGTCGAAGTGCGGAGTGCCACCGCGAATCACACAGCCAAACACAATCACTGCATCGTAGCGGCCCGAGTGAACCATCTTCGATGCGGCGTAGGTGAGTTCTACGGTACCAGGCACATAGCACACGTCGATATCGTCGGCAGGATAACCCTCGCGACCAAAAAGCTGAAGCGCCCCATCGAGCAGAGCACCGGTGATGTGGCTGTTCCACTCAGCCACAGCGATTCCCACGTGAAGCGACTTGAGCTTGGGGAGTGTGTGGAGAGCAGTATCGTTTTTTCTCAATTCAGTTGACATATTGTTGACAAATTTTGTAGGTTAGTATTCTAAAACAGACTTTTAAGCAGCGACAGGAAATCGGCAGACTCAGGAGCCGATTTCAGTGCCTTAATTTCAGCCAATTCGGCATCGGCACCAAGCCGTGCAGCAAGCGGCAGCAATGAGTCGAGCAGACGGTGTCCGGCAGCGTGTCGGTTGATGATGTTGACAAGAGCCTTCGCCATATTGAGCGAAATACGCAACTGCTGTAAATCCATCGTGGGACTCACCTTCTTGGCATAACGGAGTGCCTTGGTGTAGAATTTCACGGCATCGCGGTAGTTGCACATCTGCAAATGCAGATCGCCCTGTTTCTTCAGGGCATCGACGAGAGCCGTGACGGCAGTCGAAACTCCCGACGACACCTTGTCCTGATACAATTCGGCAGCCACCTGGTAATGAGCCAGGAGGTTCATCAGCTTCAGCTTGGAGTGGAAAATGTCGGTCGAGGCAGCAAGAGCCGACACAAGTGCGGCGGCAAACCGGCGGTTATCCTTCTTTGCGAGGCGGTCGAGAATCTTCTGAGCCTTAATCAGCTCCTTCTCGGCACGCTTGTTGTTACCGAGCTTGTAGTGCGCATAGGCAAGTGTGTGCAGCACGCCTGCAACAAGAGCAAGGAAATCGACGCTTTTGCGGTCGTCGACAGCAAGCAGCAAGCGCAAAGCAGCGGCGCAATGGTCGATGGTATCGTCGAATCGCGAAGCAGCGGCAGCCACTTGCGCAAGAAGCAGCTCCCTCCACACAGCAGGCAGACCGGCATCGGGCAAGCCGTCGGCAATCGGCACAATCATGTCGAGCGGAGCTTTAGCAGCAAGCGCATCGGCAATCTGAGCGCACGGGGCAGAATCGAGCCGGGCAACCGGGAATATCACATCGAGTGGAATCAGCTTCATGGTTCTTCTATAAATTTTAGTTATTGATTATTGGCACGGTCGAGAGCACGGGTCACAATCTCGTCCCACACTGAGGCGGCAACGGTGTGAAGCGACTTCTTTTCCAAGTCGCGTGAAGTGATGCCCTTCACCACGCCTGCCACGAAGCGCGCCTGCCAGCCGAGCGCATCGCCCGCGTAAGGCTTTGGGGCAGGAATGTGGCGGTGCATTCCACGGGCAAAGATGTGCACCGAAAGGTCGTCGTCGATGTAGAGGAAACGCACATCGTAGAATTCAATGTGGTTCTTGTAGACCTCTTCACCCGACTCACCGGGATATATAGCCTCAATATCGGCACGATTGGCAATCACCACATCGGCAGCTTCAAAATTCTCAAGAATAGCCGGCATAACCTTAGTAATTCGGCAGTTTATACCGTGCTGGCACCCAGGCAGATACACCAAAATAGCCTTGCGCTTAAGTGCATAGTTGACCATTTCGAGCAATCTCGGGCGGACGCTCCCTTCAATGCTGTAGAATGAGCCGAAAAGCAGTACATCGTTCTCATCGAAGCGTGGCCACACCACATCGAAACGGTCAGCGGGATACTTGGAGTAATTCATCATCCGCTTACCGCCCGGAGTGTTGAAAATCAATGAAATGGCAGTAGCGCCATCGACGTATCTGTCGACCGACCGCGTGTTCACATTGTGAGCCTCAAGGAAATCGACCACCACATCGCCCACATGGTCGTTGCAGCACTCGCTCACCATAGCAACCTGCAAGCCCTCGCTGCCGAGCAGTGCTGCGGCATTGGCAATGCGACCGCCTACAAACGAGCTGACAGGACGATTGTTCTCATCAAAAACGGTGTCGAAAACCGACTCACCTATAGTAATAATCTTTTGCATAATCTGTTTTCATAAACCCGAGTTCCACCGGGAGAAAAAGAGGATCAGTCGGGAGGTAATTCTGAAGTTTTTTACAGCCACAAAGTTAGTCAACATCGCCGTAATGACAAATTATGCAGCGACAAAAATTTCCACACCCCGCCATTTTTTGCAGAAACACGGTAGAATGCCGACGATTCCTATTGCGTTATTTCTTCGGAGAAAGAGTGAACACATAAAGACCGGCTGGCATTCTAAACCCCTCGAATTCAGTGGGTTAAAATACGATTATGAAAAACTTATCGAGGATTTTCGGGGTGAAGTTGTGGATTTGGAGTGATATTTTGGGGGTAATGCTTGGTAGTGTTGGAGAAACTTCGTATCTTTAACAAAAAATTATTTTTTGTGGTCACCAACCCACAATCAAAAAACTAAAACAACAACCCAAACAAGCAACCAACATTTATTCTTACAACTCCACCATTGAACCCTAACTGTTATGAAAACCAACGGACTGAAAACCATCAATCGCGCACTCATTGCCATTGCTGTTGCAGCCCTGTGCTCAACTGCCAACGTTCAAGCCCAAGATTCCGACTTCGACCTATCGTCGCAGCGCTCGGAGAAACAGGAAGTAGACCCTGTTGACGGTCAACGCATCGACCATAATGGGCTGGTAATCAACCCTACGCCCCAATCAATTAAAGTTGCACCCGAAAACAGGCTCGATGCATCACAAGGCTTCAGCCTTGCCGATGCCCAGAAACGCTTTGGGGCACAAATAGGCGCACTTGCCTCAAGCGGCCTCAAGCTCAACGCCAAAGGGGTGAAACTCAGCATCGACTTCGGAGCCAAAATTGCCAAGAAGGCAGGCGTGAAGGAACTGAGCGGAGCATATAGCCTCGTCATCGACAAAAAGGGCGTGACAATCACGGGCTACGACGAGCGCGGAGCATTCTACGGCTTGCAGACGCTGCGCCAAGTGGTGGAATCGCCGATAGCCGAGGGTGCAAAACTGCCGTATCTCACCGTCGACGACTACCCCACCCTGCCCGACCGTGGCGTGGTGGAGGGATTCTACGGCACACCGTGGTCGCATGAGGTGAGCCAGTCGCGGATAGACTTCGACGGCCGGTGCCAGCACTGAAGCACCCTCTACGGACCAAAAGATGACCCATACCACAGCAGCCCCAACTGGCGACTGCCCTACCCTGAAGCCGAAGCGAAGCAGATTCGCGAGCTGGTGGAGGCCTGCAACCGCAACTATGTGGACTTTGTGTGGGCAATACACCCGGGAAAGGACATAAAGTGGAATGAGGAGGACTACGGCAACCTGCTGCGGAAGCTCAACATGATGTATGACCTCGGCGTGCGCTCATTTGCGCTCTTCTTCGACGACATTTCGGGCGAAGGCACGAAGCCTGTGAAGCAAGTGGAGCTGCTCAACCGCCTACACAGCGAGTTTGTAGAGGCTCACGGCGATGTGGCACCGCTCACCATGTGCCCGACTGACTACTCGCGACTCTGGGCGAATCCATCGCCCGAAGGACCGCTCGCCATCTACGGCAACACGCTAAACCCATCGATAAAGGTGTTCTGGACCGGCGACGTGGTGTGCAGCAACCTCACCAAAGAGACACTCGACTGGGTGAACTCGCGCATCAAGCGTCCGGCATACTACTGGTGGAACTTCCCAGTGACCGACTATGCCCGCCACATCATCATGCAGGGCCCGACCTACGGACTTGAAAAGACACTCACCGCCTCCGACCTGTGCGGACTGGTGAGCAACCCGATGGAGCACGGCGAGGCATCGAAGCTCGCCCTCTACGGCGTTGCCGACTACTGCTGGAACATTGCCGCCTACAACCCTCTCGACAACTGGGAGCGCGGACTCGCCGTACTCACCCCCGAAGCACGCGAGGCTTACCGCACATTTGCAATACACTCATGCGACACCGAGACCGGCTACCGCCGCGACGAGTCGTGGGAAACCACAACCTTCTCTCTCGACAACTACACAGAGGCACAATATGATGCACTCTACAAGGAGTTTGCCAAAATACAGAATGTGGAGGCAACCATGCGCAAGCACTGCACCAACCGCCTGCTGCTGCGCGAGCTATCGCCGTGGCTAACAGAATTTACCAAGCTGGGAAAGCGCGGCACAGCCACACTTGAGCTGATAAGGACATTCGGCAAGACCGACAACGCCACATTCTGGCAGTCGTACACAGCAAACCTGATGAACGACGATGACTGCCGCGACTTTGCAGCCCACAAGTGCGGCACAATGAAGCTGCAACCCTTCTACGAGAACAACATGGACGCACTGCGCGACCGCTTCTTCAAGGCCGTTACAAGCCAGCACCCCTCATCGGTGCGCTGCATAGGCTCATTTGCGACACTCAACACACCGCTGAGCAAACTGATGCTCGACAACGACGCAACCACCTACTACCACTCAGGACTCTCGCAGAGCAAGCAGGGCGGCGACTGGATTGGGCTTGACCTCGGAGTGGTGAAAGACGTGCGCGAAGTGAACATAGTGCAAGGACGAAACTCGGTAGACGACGTTGACTACTTCGACCACGCCACGCTCGAAGCCTCGGCCGACGGACGCACATGGCAGCCGCTTATTGCCGAAATGGAGAAGCAATACGACATACACTGGCAGGGCGAAGCAGTAAAAGCACGCTATGTGCGCCTGCGCAAGCTGCCCTCGGAGAAAGTCAGCTGGGTGGCAGTACGCACATTTGAAGTGAATCCCGTAACGCCCGACAACGTGGGCATCGGCTTCACCGCCCCCAACCGCGACGCTGCCGTCATGGCTCTCGACAAGAACCCAGGCACATGCTACAAGCTCCGCGGCACATTCGACATCGACGTGGCTGAAGGAACTACACGCTGCGTGATATTTGCAAAAGAAGCATCACTGGCAGTGACGCAGCTCAATGCCAAGGGCAATGTGGTGGCACAGTCGAGCCACACCACACCGTTCATCGACCTCGACGTAGCAAAGGGAACCACCACCCTGCGCATCGCCGGCACCGCCGAAATATTCGAGATTATCCAGCTTCAATAAAATGCACAAAAAGCCGACCGGTTTGTGCCTAAAAGATTTTTTTCGTACTTTTGCGGTAGCATTGCAGACAACAAGTGCAGTGCTACCGCACCATTTAGCAAAATCCACTTTTAGATTATGCAACCGATATTTCTGATTGGATATATGGGAAGTGGCAAGACCACTCTCGGAAAAGCCCTTGCACAGCATCTCGGCAAGGAATTCATCGACCTCGACACTTACATAGAGTGCCGGTTCCATGCCACAGTGAAGCAGCTTTTTGCGCAGCGCGGCGAAGCCGGATTCCGCGACTTGGAACGGCGCATGCTCCATGAGATAGCCGACTTTGAAGATGTGATTGTGGCATGTGGCGGTGGCACACCGTGCTACTTCGACAACATGGACTACATAGTGTCGCACGGCTTTGCGGTGTATCTCACCACCACACCCGAGCGCATAGCCCTTCGGCTCGCCCTGCCAGGGTCGCGCGCCAAGCGTCCGCTGATAGCCGGCAAGAGCGATGAGGAGCTTGTGACATTCGTGAAAGAGGCACTTGCGAAGCGCGAGCCATTCTACTGCCGCGCCCAGCTCACCTTCGACTCTACACGCATAGAGAATGCCACCGACACTGCGGCTACTGCCGTGGAGCTTGCAGCACTGCTGCCCAAATAGCAGGGCACTTGGTGTTATATAATTATAAAAAATCGGGGATTGTGATTTTTAATGGTGTGTGTGCCACAAATTTGAGTTATATTTGCAAAATATTTCGGCAAAACGCCGATATGGCAATGCGACAATAAGTATAAAAAAACTCGACAATAAACAATTCTTTAATATCTCACAGATGAGAAAATACAAGATTATCAACGACTCGCTTGGCTGGCTCATGTTTGTGGTGGCTGCCGTGACCTATCTGCTCACGATGGAGCCAACTGCCAGCTTCTGGGACTGCCCGGAATTTATATCGCAAGGATTCAAACTTGAAATCGGACACCCACCCGGCAACCCCATCTTTATGCTTGCCGCCCGCTTTGCCATAAATTTCACCAACGACATAAGCCATGTGGCACTGTGCGTGAATGCCATGTCGGCATTGCTGAGTGCCGGCACCATACTGCTGCTCTTCTGGACCATCACCCACCTGGTGAAGCGCCTTGTGGTGGCTGATGATGCCGAGGGTGTGAGCCTCACTGAGATGCTCGTGATTTTCGGCAGCGGCGTGTGTGGAGCATTGGTCTACACATGGAGCGACACATTCTGGTTCTCAGCCGTTGAGGCTGAAGTGTATGCCTTCTCATCGTTCTGCACCGCACTGGTATTCTGGCTTATCCTGAAGTGGGAAAACCGCGCCGACGAGCCTCACAGCGACCGCTGGCTGGTGCTAATAGCCTATGTGATAGGCGTGTCGGTGGCAGTGCACCTGCTCAACCTGCTGTGCATTCCGGCAATCGTGCTTGTGTTCTACTACAAGAAATTCAAGAATACCGATGCCAAGGGGTCGCTTTTGGCACTTCTGCTCTCATTCGGCATCATCGTGCTCATTCTCTACGGCTTGGTACCGGGCTTCGTGGAAGTGGCGCAGGACATGGAGCTGTTTTTCGTGAACACACTCGGACTCGGCTTCAACTCGGGTGTGCTTATCTACACGATAATGCTCTTTGCGGTGTTCATCTGGAGCATCTATGAGCTTTACAAGCAGAGCAGCCCCACACGCATCAAAGTGTCGTTCTTCTTGAGCATCTTCCTCTCGGGAATGCTCTTCATAGGCGACGGATTCATGATTCCGGCAGTGCTCACAGTGGCACTCATTGTGTATCTCTACAAATACTGCAACCGCATACCGGCGCGCATCTTCGCGCTCACGGTGATGAGCATCTTCGTGATATTCATCGGCTACTCGTCGTATGCGCTCATTCTTATCCGCTCGAATGCGCAGACCCCGATGGACCAGAACTCGCCCGACAATGTGTTTGCACTGGGCAGCTACCTCAACCGCGAGCAGTATGGCGACCGGCCGCTGTTCTACGGACAGACGTTCAACGCCGGCGTAGTGTATAAAGACCAAGGCGAGGGAGGCATGAAGCCGGTGAAGATTGAGGGCAAGGCACTCTATGCAAAAGAGGTGAAGAGAGAACCCTCACAGCCCGACCGCTACAAGCAGATTGGCACAGCCGACAAATATGTGACTTCGCCCGAAATGGATATGCTATTCCCACGTATGCACAGCGGAGCACACGCCCGCGAATACAAGGAATGGATAGGCATGGTGGGAACCACCGTGAATGCCACCACACAGCTCGACAAGGAGGGCAACGTAATCTCCACCGAGCCAAAGGTGAAGCCCACTTTTGTGGAGAACCTGCAATTCTTCCTCGACTACCAGCTCAACTACATGTACTGGCGCTACTTCATGTGGAACTTTGTAGGTCGCCAAAACGACATTCAGGGCAGTGGGGAAATCACCCACGGCAACTGGATAAGCGGCATACCGGTGATTGACAATGCACGCCTCGGCGACCAGTCGCTGCTGCCGAGTGACCTCGGCGAGGGCAACAAGGGTCACAACGTGTTCTACATGCTGCCGCTGCTACTCGGAATCATCGGTCTGCTGTGGCAAGCCTACGCCGGAAAGCGCGGAATCGAGCAGTTCTGGGTGGTATTCTTCCTGTTCTTCATGACCGGTATAGCAATTGTGATATACCTTAACCAGACACCAAGCCAGCCGCGCGAGCGCGACTACGCATACGCAGGCTCATTCTACGCATTTGCAATATGGGTGGGAATGGGAGTTGCCGGACTGTGGAAACTGATTCTCGCCATTGCCAAGAAAGCCCGTAAGCGCGATGCCGATGCACGCACCTCAATGGCTGTAGCCGCAGTGGCAGCCGTGGTGGGACTGCTTGTGCCACTTCAGATGGTGAGCCAGACGTGGGACGACCACGACCGCTCGGGCCGCTACCCGGCACGCGACTTCGGTATGAACTACCTTTCGAGCGTGGCTGAGAACGGAATCATCTTCACCAACGGCGACAACGATACCTTCCCATTGTGGTACTGCCAGGAGGTGGAAGGCTACCGCACCGATGTGCGCGTGGTGAACCTCAGCTATCTGACAACCGACTGGTATATCAACCAGATGCGCCGCCCTGCCTACGAATCGGCACCGCTACCCATGCTCGCCAACCGGCTCTCATTCGCCTACGACGAGCGACAGTACAACTACTTCATCGAGCCTAAAGAGGAGGAGATACCGGTACTTGAGTCGCTTGCACAGCTCTACAATGACAGCATATACAAGAACAACCCCTGGCACTTGCCGCAAATCACGCATCCGTGCATGTATATCCCGGTTGACAGTGCTGCCGTGGTTGCAGCCGGAATAGTGTCGCCGGAACGAGCCAATGAGATAGATTCCCGTATCGACTGCAACATGCTTGCCGACAAGTACACCGCTGGAGAAATGGCAATGAGTTCGAGCAAAGTGATGACCCTCGACATCATTGCATCAAGTGCCGCACAAGGCTGGAAACGCCCAATCTACTTCGCAATGACCGTGCCCGACCGCTACTATGCCGGACTGTCGCAGTACATGGAGTGCACAGGAATGGCATACCAGGTGGTGCCCATCAAGAACAATGTGTACGCCATCACCGGCGAAATAGGCACCAACACCAAGCGAATGTATGACAACGTGATGACCAAGTTCCGCTGGGCAGGACTCGACGCCGACCAGAACGGCGAACGTTACTGGGACGAAACCATACGCCGCATGGTGACCACCACACGCTCAGCCATAACCGACCTTGCATACGACCTCATAGCCGAAGGCGACTACGACAAGGCACGCCGCGTGCTCACGCTGATGGACGAAAAGCTGCCGGCAAAGGCAGTGCCCTACTCGCTGCAACTCGGTATGCGCTACGCACAGATTCTCAGTGCACTTGCCGAGCGCACCGGCGAAAAGGCCGACAAGGAGAAAGCCATAAAGGTGGCAGAAGGCGAAGTGCTCCGCTAAGCCGAGTATGTGCACTACTACCAGTCGCTCAGCCCCGACCTCTACACACGCCTCGCCTATACCGACCACTACATCGACCAGCGATATTTCCTCGACCTGCTCCAATACTACAATGAGCTTGACGAGGCCGGAACGGACAAACTTGTAGAAAAAGTGACAAAGATAGGCGTGAACATCGACCGCCTCTATGAGTTTGTGCGCGCACGGTCGCAGGCATCAGAGCCAGCCGCTGCACCAGCGACGGAGAGCGAAGATGCAGCCGATGAAGGGGAGGAAGACGCAGCCGACATCGACTGGTCGTCGGCTTTCGGCGAATAACACGATACAGTGTGGCATGATAATAGAACAACCACCATTACTATTTAGAATACTGTTCTCCGAAACGGTGTGGCGAATACACCGCAAGCGGAGAACAGTATTTCTCACATTCGACGACGGACCGATACCGAAAGTCACACCCTGGGTGCTCGACACCCTCGACCACTATGGGGTGAAAGCCACTTTCTTCCTCGTTGGCGACAATGTGCGCCGCCACCCCGAGCTGCTTGAGGAGATTCTGCACCGCGGGCACAGCGTGGGAAACCACACAATGAACCACTTGCAGAGCATCAAAGTGACCACGCGCACCTATCTGCGCAATGTGGCACTTGCCGACCGGCTCATAGGGTCACGGCTATTCCGTCCACCGCACGGACTGCTTCGCTGGGGCACAGCAAGGCTGCTGAAAAACCACTTTTCGCTCATAATGTATGACTTGGTGACGCGCGACTACAACCAAAAGCTCACCGGCGAAGAGGTGCTCAACAATGTGAAGCGGTATGTGAGAAACGGGTCGATCATTGTGTGTCCCGACTCGGGTATAGGCGAGATAAAGCTGCACTCTGCGCGTGCGCATGCCATTGAGTGGCTGAAATACAAGGGCTATGAATTTGAGGCAATCCCCATGCAATAAGCTACCATTATGGATGACCACAAGGGCTTGATTCGCAATGAGGCACTCCGACTTGGCTTCGATGCCTGCGGCTTTGCCAACGCCGAAACAGTAGATGCCGAGGCGCAGGAGCAATATGCACGCTGGCTTGCCGACGGCCGCAACGACTGCATGGACTATGCTTCGCGCTACTGCGACGTGCGCAGCGACCCGCGCCTGCTCCTACCCGGTGCGCAGACGGTGATTTCACTTGCCCTCGGCTACTATCCGGCAGTGCTTCAAGACCGCGAATCGCCACAATTCTCATTCTATGCCTACGGACGCGACTACCACGAAGTGCTCCGCGAAAGGCTACACGCCCTTGCAAGCTACATTAAGGAACTGACAGGAGCCGATTCGCGCGCGTGCGTCGACACAGCCCCGATTCGTGAAAAATACTGGGCACAGCGTGCCGGAATAGGCTTCGTGGGGCGCAACAATCTGCTCATACTGCCCGGACGAGGCTCATTCTTCTTTCTTGGCGAACTTGTAACAACACTTGCAGTGAATCCCGACGAGCCATGCCGCCTCACCTGCGGCGACTGCCGGCGATGCGAAATATACTGCCCCGGCGGTGCACTGCGAGGCGGCACAGCACTCGATGCCTCGCGCTGCCTCTCATGCCAGCTTATCGAGAACCGCAGCGAAAACCTGCCTGAGTGGGTTGCCGAGCGTGCCGGACGGCGCGTGTACGGCTGCGACGCGTGCCAGCGATGCTGTCCGCACAACGCCTACGCCGAACCGACGAAAATCGACGATTTCGCCATCAAACCCGAACTGCAACACATCACACGCAACGACATTGCCACAATGACCGAGGAGCGTTTTCGCGCTATGTTCCGCCACAGCGCAGTGCACAGGCTGAAACTCGCCGGACTGAAGCGCAACCTAAGTGCAACTAAATGACAAAGGGAGGGATTCGAATCCCCCCCCTTTATCATAAACTCAAATCGGTCGTTAGACCGTTATTTCTTTCCTTACACGGTGAGAATTTCCTTCTCTTTGGCAGCAAATACCTCCTCAATGCGCTTCATATAGCGGTCGTGGAGCTTCTGCACCTTAGCCTCAGCATCTTTCTCAACGTCCTCAGGCATACCGTCCTTAATGGCCTTCTTCAAGCCCTCAATGGCATCGCGACGTGCATTGCGCACCGATATTTTAGCCTGCTCAGCCTCATTCTTCGACTGCTTCACCAAAGCCTTTCGGCGCTCCTCGGTGAGAGGCGGAATAGAGATGCGGATGATTTCGCCATTGTTCTCGGGAGTAATGCCAAGCTCGGAATTGATGATAGCCTTCTCGATAACCTTAAACATTGATTTCTCCCACGGAGTGATGGTGATGGTGCGTGCATCGGGCACCGACACATTGGCTACGTTGCTGATAGGAGCTGCGCTGCCGTAGTAGTCAACGCGTATTCCGTCGAGAATCTTGGGATTTGCCTTACCGGCACGAATGTGGGCGAGAGCCTCATCGAGATACTCCACAGCCATTTCCATTTTCTCTTCGGCGGGATTGAGATAGTGATTAACGTCGTTCATAATGGTTGCTTATTTGTTTTTTTGATTATAAAATACTAAAAAAATGCGCCACGGTGGAGCAGAGATGAATCAGTAGACGAGTGTACCTATATTCTCACCGCTGAGCACTTTCTCAAGATTGCCCTTGGTGTCCATGTCGAACACAATGATAGGCAATCCATTCTCCTTGCAGAGTGTGGTGGCAGTGAGGTCCATCACCTTCAGCCCGCGAGTGTATATTTCGTCGTAGCTGATTTCGGAGAACTTGGTGGCAGTGGGGTCCTTCTCAGGATCGGCAGTGTAGATTCCGTCGACGCGTGTGCCCTTGAGCATCACGTCGGCCTCAACCTCAATGCCGCGGAGGGCAGAACCGGTGTCGGTGGTAAAGAATGGGTTTCCGGTGCCTCCGGCAATGATAGCCACCTTGCCAGCCTTCATGGCGTCGATAGCTTTCCACTTGCTATAGTGCTCGCCAATGGGGAACATATTGATTGCAGTGAACACCTGGGCAGCCTGTCCGTGAGCTTCGAGCGAAGAGCTGAGGGCAAGCGAATTGATAACGGTGGCGAGCATACCCATCTGGTCGCCCTTCACGCGGTCGACACCCTTTGCAGCACCGGCAAGTCCACGGAAAATGTTTCCTCCGCCAATGACAATTGCAACCTGCACGCCGCTCTCAGCGACAGCCTTAATCTGCTCGGCATAGTCGGCAACACGCTTAGCGTCGATACCATATCCCTGCTCACCCATGAGCGATTCGCCGCTCAGTTTCAAGAGTATTCTTTTGTATTTTGTTCTCATATTCCGTAAAAATTTTTTCAGAAAAAAGGGATTTAACTAATAATTGCAAATTTAAGATATTCACCCAAAGTCACCAAATTTTTCACCACAATTTTTTCACAGTGCATCATTTCAATTAAGAATCGGTGCCAAATATAGTAAAGGAGGGGAATTTTTGATAAATTAGGCGGCGGCTCGGCAATGCAAAATTAAAAAACTGCGTTTTTTATTTGGCATTGCGCTCATTTGCACTAATTTTTAATAAATTAGGCGGCGGCTCGGCAGTGCCAAATCAAAAAAACTGCGTTTTTTATTTGGCATTGCGCTCGCCTTGCACTAATTTTAGATAAATTGAGCTACATTCGGCAGAAACAAAAAGAAAATCGAATTTTCTTTTTGTTTCTGCGCTCATTTGCTGTAATTTTGCCAACCGATTGGTGGGGCGGGGCTTTTAGGCGTAACCGGACTTGCCATATCGCTTGCTTTTATGAACAATGACTACTTAAATAGGGTTTTATGGCTCGTGATTGCCACTATTGCCGTGCTTCTGGCAGCTTACTGTCTGCCTGACATGGAAATCGGTGGCACACAGCTCAGACGGGTAGACTTGCTTGCCGACTTAAGAGCCAATCCCGACGACGATGACGCGGTAATCGACTCGCTGCCGACGGCTGCCGTAGTCTACTAGTCACGCGTCGCAATAACAAAATAATATAACGACACCTGCAAGACCGGAATGACGTGCATCGAGCATTTCAGCACCGACGGCCGCGGCATGGAGCCTTTCTACGACGCTCTCGACCGCATTGCGTCACTGAACCGCCCGCTGCGCATCGCAGTGCTCGGCGACAGCTACATAGAGGGTGACATCATCACTGCCGACCTCCGCAATATGCTGCAAGACCGCTACGGCGGCTGCGGCGTGGGTTTTGTGCCTATGGCTTCGGAAATAGCCGGTTTCCGCCGCTCGGTGGTACACCGCTTCGGTGGCTGGAGCACGCACAACTCGGTGGGTGGCGGCAGCTACAACCGCAACTACGGCATAATATCGGGTCACTATTTCCAGCCCGACAGCGCGGCATGGACCCAACTCACCGGGCAGAGCCACCACTGCACGCGACTCGACACCTGCTACCGCTCATCGCTGCTGCTACTCTCGCCCGACTCGGCACTCATCACCGCCTCAATCAACGGCGGACGGAGCAAACGGAGCTTTAACGTGGCTCCGTCAGACGAAATACAGTGCCTGACTGTTGCCGATACCATTCACAGCATACGCTGGCGACCTGCACGCAGCACACACCGCACCATCTTCTATGGTGCCACAATGGAGGACACTCACGGCATAACCCTCGACAACTTCTCGCTTCGCAGCAGTCCCGGCTCGAACCTGGGATATCTGCACGACGATATGCTGCGCCGCCTGGACCGCGCACGCCACTACGACCTGGTGATTCTCGTGTATGGACTCAACGTTGCCACCCCGAATGGCCGCAACTACGACTACTACCGCACAGGCATGAACAAAGCCATCGAGAAGCTGAAGGAGTGCATGCCCGGCACCGGATTCCTGCTTGTGAGCATAGGCGACCGCGACGAGCGAGTTGACGGCACGATGCGAACCATGCGCGGAGTGAAGAACCTTGTGCGCTACCAGCACACCATTGCCGCCGAAAGCGGAATAGCTTTCTGGAATCTCTATGAAGCGATGGGCGGCGAAGGGAGCATCGCTGAAATGGTGAAGGCGCGCGAAGCCAACCTCGACTACACCCACATCAACTTCAAGGGCGGCAAGAAGATTGCAAAACTGCTATTTGAGGCTATGGAATACGGAAAAGAGCAACGCGAACGCCGACGTGCGTTCTATGCAGGAAAGGAGGTGACACCATGAACGCGACAATGCTATGGGAGCGGCTGACCGAGCTGCTAAGCTACAACCCTGCCGAACCGATGATTTTCAGCAGCGGCGTGTTTCTGTGGCTTTTTGCGGCTTTCATCATAGTGTACGTGTCGCTCCGCCGGCACGACACGGCACGCATATTCTTCGTCACCTGTTTCTCCTACTATTTCTACTACAAGTCGAGCGGATTCTACTTCTTTCTGCTTGCAGTGGTCACGGTGAGCGACTTCGTGATAGCACGCACCATGCAGCGTGTGGCACGCGACGGGCTGCGCAAGCTGCTTGTGGCACTCAGTGTGACAATAAATCTCGGACTGCTCTGCTATTTCAAGTACACCAACTTCTTCGGCGAGGTGTGGGCATCGGCAACGGGGCTGCACTTCGATGCACTCGACATATTCCTGCCCGTGGGAATATCGTTCTTCACATTCCAGTCGCTGAGCTACACCATCGACGTGTACCGCCGCCGCATTGAGCCGCTCGACCGCCTGCTCGACTATGCCTTCTATGTGTCGTTCTTCCCACAGCTTGTGGCGGGCCCAATAGTGCGCGCCAAGGACTTCATACCACAGATACGCCGACCACTCACCGTGACGCACACCATGATGGGCGAAGGAGTGTGGCTCATCGCCACCGGACTGTTCAAGAAGGTGGTAATCAGCGACTACATAAGCGTGAACTTTGTGGAACGAATATTTGCCGACCCATCGCTCTACTCAGGAGTGGAGAACCTGATGGGCGTGTACGGCTACACGATGCAAATCTACTGCGACTTCTCGGGCTACAGCGACATGGCAATAGGCATTGCGCTGCTTCTCGGCTTCCGCTTCAACATCAACTTCGACAGCCCATACAAGTCGGCTTCGATCACCGAATTCTGGCGGCGATGGCACATATCGCTATCATCGTGGCTGAAGGATTACCTCTACATATCGCTCGGCGGCAACCGCAAAGGCCGCGTGCGACAATACGCCAACCTCATCATCACCATGTTCCTTGGCGGACTGTGGCACGGCGCATCGTGGAACTTCGTGGTGTGGGGATTGCTTCACGGCATCGCCCTCGCCGTGCACAAGGTGTGGCTCACGCTCACCGGCTCACGAGTGGGAGAGCGCGGAGCATGGTGGCGGCATGCGCTCAATGTGATTGTCACATTCCACTTTGTGTGCCTGTGCTGGGTGTTCTTCCGCAATGCCGACTTCGGCAACTCGGCGGCGATGCTCACGCAGATTGCCGGCTCATTCCACGGCGAACTGCTGCCGCAGCTACTTGCAGGCTACTGGAAAGTGATGGCACTCATAGCCCTGGGCTATGTGCTCCACTTCACCCCGGCACGCCTTGAGCGTCGTGCCAAGCTGCTGATGGCACGTGCGCCATTCGTGGTGTATCTCGTGGTGATGGTGGCTGTGATATACCTTGCCATTCAGATGCGGAGCACCGAAATACAGCCGTTCATCTACTTCCAGTTCTGATGCTTTGCAGCAGGGGCTAAAGGTCTTCGTGGAAGATTAGCGGCAGGAGGTGGGAAACCTCGCTCAGCACATAAATTTCATCGGCACCGTAGAGGATAATTTCGAGCTTCGCGCCACCGATTCGCTCATACTCGGCAAGCACCTGGCGGCAGGCACCGCATGGCGACACCGGGTGCGGCGTGAAAGCACCGTTGTGGAAGGCGGCAATTGCGAGCTTCACGAAGCGCACACCGGGATAGCTCGAATGTGCATAGAAGCAAGTGGTGCGCTCGGCGCAAGTGCCCGAAGGGAATGCCACATTCTCCTGATTAGAGCCGGTGACAATCTCACCATTGGCAAGCAGCAGGGCAGCACCCACATTGAACCGGCTATAAGGGGAATAAGCGCGCTGTGTGGCACTTTTTGCCAAATCAACCAAATTTTTGTCGGCATCGGTTAGCTCATTGTAAGAGTAAACCCTTATCTTTGTAACCAAATTAATCTCTTTCATGATAAATGCTAATTTTAGTTGATGATGTTTTTCACGCACAAATATAATAAAAAAACTTCACACGGCAACTTAGTGGCGGTGCTTTGTGCCGCATTATTAGTGATTTTGGCATCTTGCAGCACCGGGCGCAAGGCGACCAACGACCGCCGTGACTACACCCGGCAGAGCGGCAGCAGCTACACGCCCATCGGACGCGACGGCACGGCACAGCGCAAGCACTACATTGCCACATTCAGCGATGCTGCCATACGCAACCGCAAGCAGTATGGTATTCCGGCAGCCATCACACTGGGGCAGGGAATACTTGAAAGTGCAGGCGGCACAAGCTACCTTGCCGTGAACGGCAACAACCACTTCGGCATCAAGGCATCGAGCGACTGGACGGGGCGCACGATTTCAAAACCGGGCAGCTCCGACAAATACCGCATATACCCGAGCGTGGAGCAGTGCTTTGCCGCCCATGCCAAATTCTTGAGCCGCAAACGCTATGCGCCGCTTTTCAAGCTGAAAATCACCGACTACAAAGGGTGGGCACGAAAACTCAAGGAGTGCGGCTATGCCACCGACCCCAATTATGCCTCGAAACTCATAAAAATCATAGAAACCTACAACCTCCAGGAACTCGACAGATAGCACTGCGTTTTTTCCCCTTCACACTGCTTAAATGGCACTTTTTAAGGGCTAAATATTATTTTTTGACGGAAAAATTGTGTTATTTGTGATAATTTGCATATATTTGCGCAACATTTCAGAATCGGAACATTCAGGCATCATCGCCCGTAGTGTTACTTTTAAGGAATCAACTGTTTTTTTGTCATAACCATTATTATTGTGGTTATAACCAAGGAATAACTACTATTAACACTATAAAACTTAAGTTCTATGATTAAAAATCTACTTATCACAGCGTGTGTGGCAGGCGCAATGACAGTTGCAGCCACAGCCCAGCAAGCTCCTACGCAGGCTAAAGTCGCAAAAATGAAGATGGAAGCACCTGCAAAGAGCGCAATCAAGGTGAAAAAATTCGACGGCCGCGTGCTCGAAAGCAAGCAGCTCAGCAAGGACGTGACCCTGCAAAAAGTGCAGACTGCCAACGGACTGACAGTGAAGCGCATAGTGGACAACCGCAGAGTCAACAAGACTATCAAGGCTGCCGACGTGAAGAAGCCAACAGAGAAGAGCGAGGGTACAAACAATGCCATAACTCTCAATGAAAGCTTCGAAGGCTGGGACGGTGTTACCGAAGGCTGGCTCCCCGAAGGCTGGTCGATAGATTCGAAAACCGGAGCAATCGAAACGGAAACTCCTATAAACTGGAATGTTTCTTCTGCCGGACTATATATGCCGGAACCCGACGGCAACTACTATGCTGTCATTTACTACGATGTCAACACTAAGGATGAGTGGCTCATCACTCCGGTAGTCGACCTGCCCGAATACCCGAAGCTCTACTACAAGGCATTAGTGTCGCCGGCATTCCTGTTTGAAATGAGCAGTGAAACCATCGATTGGGAAACCTACGAATTTATTGAAAAGCGTGTAGCAGCCAATGTTCAAGTGCTGGTGCGTGCCGAGGGCGAAGCAGAGTGGACAGTGGTGAAAGACTACTTTGAAGAGTACAGCTCCCAAAATCTGTCGTTCTACGACTTGCTCAATATGGAGCCGAATGAACTGGAGCTATTTTCAGTTGACCTTGCCGACTACAAGGGCAAGCGCATACAAGTGGCATTCCGCTACTATGGAGCCGACGGAAACACAGTGGCTATAGATGCTGTAAGCGTATCGAATCCGGCTCTTGAAGCAAGCTATTCATGGCCATTTGGCACACAGTTCTTTGGTATCGCAGCTGACTGGGTGGCATTCCCGTATTCAGTTCCAGTACATCCGGTGAATGTTCCCCTCACATGGTACAACACTACCGAAGACTACACCGCCGATTTCACATGGGAATATGACGACCCGATTACAGCCGATCGCATGAGCGTCAACACCACCGACCTCACATTGACCTACGTTCCCGACTATAGCAGCGACTTCTCTTGCCGCAACAACATGTTCTTCACACCGAAACTCATTGCCTCAGCTGAGGGTTCAGCTCCGGGAGAGGCTCAGAGCTACGATTACTGCCAATTTGGCGGCAAGGCCGAATGGGAACAATCGGGCAACATCTTCAACTTCGGCTTAAGCCTGTTCGACTACCGAACTGAGGGATTTGACATTGCCGTTCTTGACAACGACATGGATGCCGGAATTCCAATCTACGGTTACAGCAAGGACGTTGACCAATTCTGGACCGACTACACCTTCAGCGGCCAGGAGGAAGAAGGCGAAGGCGTGAAACTTACAGGCATCTTAAACTACTACTTCACACAGGAAGCCCCAATAGTGATTTCAGGAGCATGGATTCACGGCAAGGGTCAGATTGGCGCAGATGCAGAGTTCACGCTTGACGTTATCCCTCTCGACGATGAGACAGGCGAAATGAAAACCCCGATTGCCACAGCCAAGTGCAAAGGCTCCGATATGATTGCAGACGAAGGCGGAATGCAGAATTTCTACACAGTTCCGTTTAGCTTCGCCGAGCCGGTTGTGCTTTCACAAATGGATTGCTTCTCATACATAGTGCGCCTGAGCGGCTTCAACGACCCTGACAATGTAACTTGGTTTGCACCTTATCAGTCGGCACTTGACAACCCCGACGGCTATGCACTGGGCTGGATAGAGAAAGCTATCACCATGGGCGGCGAAACCCGCAGCTCACTTTCACCAGTTGCCTACTACACCGGCTTCCAGTCGTTTGGCATTATGCTCGATGCAGCATATCCTTGGCTCGATGCAGATACCAACGAGGTGACAATCTCAACAGAAGGCGTGGCTGAAGTGGCACTCGGAAGCTACTACGACGGCTCAGAGTTTACAGCAACACTTGCCGACGGCTCAGAACTTCCCGCATGGCTCACAGTGACTACTGAAGGTCGCTACGGCAATGCAAAAGTCACCTTCACCGCTACCGGCAACGAAGCAGCATCGTGCAACGTGAAGATTTCGGCACCCGGCGTAAACAAGGTGTTCTATGTGAGCTACGACGGCACAACCGGAGTTGAAGGCGTGAATGCAGCCGACGGCTCAGCCGTGAAGGAAGTGTACAACGCCATGGGACAGCGCGTAGCAGCCGACAGCGATGCCAAGGGCATCTATCTGCTCCGCCGCAGCAACGGCCGCGTGGAGAAAATCATCCGCTAACACTGCATACTAAACAAAAGCTAATATAGCTACCCAACACTAACAAAGAGGCGGTGTCCGTGTAAAAATGGACACCGCCTCCTTACAATGATTACAGGCTTGTGGTTGTGATTCAATTCACACCCAAAAGAGTATATATTAGATTTGTAGGAACCCACAAAGAATACGATAAGATTAGCAACATCAAAACTATATAGCTATGGCACAAATTAAGAATGAAACAGCCTATAGAGTGGCATTGCAACGCATTGACGAACTGCTACCCTTGGTTGACGACACCACACCTACCAACGACAAGAATTATATTGAGCTTGATATGATTGCAGATTTGGTCGAAGAATATGAGATGGAACACTATCCCATATCTACACCGTCGTTGGTCGACACCCTGAAATTGCGAATGTATGAAATGGGGCTTACTCAAGCAAAATTAGCTGAATTACTTGGAATTAGTGCCGCACGCATCAGCGAAATAATATCCTGCAAAGGTGAGCCATCACTCAAAACGGGGCGAGAAATGTGCCGAAAGCTGAATATCGACCCTGCAATAGTTCTGGGGCTATAGGGAACGGCATGATGGGGTGAAATTTTGTTAATTCGGGGAAAAACAGAGGGTGTGATTTAACTTTCGAGGGCTACAAGCATCAAATAGGGCGAAAACGACTCGCAGAGTCGTAACTATTTAGTAATTTTGCATACTGGAAATTCAAAAAAATAAACACTGGAGATTAATGAAACGTTTGTTGACAATGCTTGTGGCGGCAGTTATAGGCTTTGCCGGAATGGAGGCAGAGGCTGCCAACATCAGAGGAAAAATAGTTGACGCAACCGACAAGTCGCCGCTCCCCGAAGCGACAGTAAGATTGGTAAAAGCGACGAAGGACAGCACGTACGTGGCAGGCGCAGCAGCCGATGCCGAAGGGCGGTTCACTCTTTCGGGAGTGCGCCAAGGCAAATATGTACTCTCGGTGAGCTACATAGGCTACGCAACGCTGAAGAAGGATATCGCTGTGGGCAGTGCTGACCTTCGCCTCGGCTCAATCGAACTGAGCGAGAGCACCATTATGCTGAAAGAGGCCACTGTGGTGGGCGTGAAGACTGAAATTACGGTGAAAGAGGACACGGTGGAATACAATGCCGACTCCTACAAGACCCAGCCAAACGCCGTGGTGGAGGACCTGCTGAAGCGACTTCCGGGCGTAGAGGTTGGCACCGACGGCAAAATCACAGCCCAGGGCAAGGAGGTAAAGAAGATTCTCATCGACGGCAAGGAGTTCTTTGCCGACGACCCCAAAGTGGCATCGAAGAATATTCCCGTGGAAATGGTAGACAAGCTCCAGGTGGTTGACCGCAAAAGCGACCTTGCACGCCTCACGGGAGTTGACGACGGCGAGGAAGAAACCGTAATCAACCTAACGGTGAAGAAGGGCATGAACAATGGCTGGTTTGGAACAATCACCGGAGGCTACGGCACTGACGACCGCTACTCGGGCAGCTTGATTATCAACCACTTCCGCGACGGCAACCAATTCACCATACTCGGCGGTACCAACAACACCAACGAGCCGGCATTCACCGACGGCGGCTCAAGCCGATTCAGCCGCTTCG
This sequence comes from uncultured Prevotellaceae bacterium, assembly GCA_945983195.1. Classification (GTDB taxonomy): domain Bacteria; phylum Bacteroidota; class Bacteroidia; order Bacteroidales; family Muribaculaceae; genus CALZFJ01. Next base: position 21,449 of record CAMFSS010000001.1, read on the forward strand.
GCGGCAGCAACGGCATCAACACCACGCAAAGTGCCGGATTCAACTTCAATGTGGGCAAGGAGGAAACATTCCGCGCAGGCGGCAGCCTGCTCTACTCGCACACCGACCAGGACAACCGCAACAAGAGCAGCTACCAGTATCTGCTCGAAGACGGAAACTCCTACAACGACTCCTATTCCACCTCGCGCGACAAAGGGCACAACATTCGCGGCGACTTCCGCCTGAAGTGGGAGGTTGACTCTTTCAACACCCTGGAATTCCGCCCCAATTTCTCATTCAACTTCAGCGACTCGTGGAAGACCGACAGCTCAATGATGCGCAACTATATGCTTGAATTGCAATCGAAGAGCATCAGCTCCTATATAAACAACGGAAAGAGCTATGAATTCGGCGGCCAGCTCGTATACAACCACAAGTTCAAGAGCCACCCCGGACGCAGCTACAGTGCACAGCTACGCTACAACTTCAGCAACGTGCGCGAGGACGGAAGCACCGTGACCCGCAACACATTCTCTGAAGATGCCAACACCGAAGACCAGGACATCAACCAAATCTACGACAACAAGCGATGGAGCAATGCCGTGAACTGGCGACTCACATGGACCGAACCGCTCGGCGACGTGAAGAATGCACGATTCATCACCGCCGCCTACCGCGGAAACTTCCGCTTCAACAACTCCGACAAATTTGTCTACGACTTGGATAACGGCAGCGGCACGCAGAACACCACGGAGGCAACACCCTCGCCACTGCTCGCCGCAGCACTCAACGATGCAACATTCTGCCGCGCCATAGCCGAAAAATACTCTCCTGTGGTGATGCTCGACTACCGCCTGCTCGCCGATGTGCTCGAATATGAGCTTGGCGATGCAATTTTCAACGACGAACTGAGCAGCTCGCTGCGCAACAAGTCGTTCACCCAAAGTTTCCAACTCGGCTTCAAGCAAGTACGCAAGGAATACAACCTCGATGCCGGCTTGCAGCTCAACTCGTCGATGCAGCAAAGCGACGACCTGCTCGACCCCAATCGCAACGTGCCGCAACGATGGACGTGGAACGTGGCACCATACGCCCGACTGCGCATGAAATTCTCAAAGACGCGCAACTTGGCTTTCGACTACCGCTCACGCTACAGCGAGCCGTCGGTGAGCCAACTGCAACCGGTAGCCGACGTGTCGAACCCGCTGCGAATCGTAATTGGTAATCCCGACCTGAAATCGACATTCACACAGAACATCAACCTGCGCTTCAACGACTTCGACCAGAAGGAGCAGCGAAGCATCATGGCAATGATAGGAGGACAATACTCGCTCAACAGCATCATATCGAAGGTGACTTACGACCAGGGAACCCGCGGACAGACCACCACCTATGAGAACGTGAACGGCGTGTGGAATGCAATCGGAATGTGCATGTTCAGCTTCCCATTCAAGCGCAAGAGCTGGTACTACTCCACCATGACGCGACTGAGCTACTCAAGCACCGTGGGCTACAACAACAATGCCTACAACCGCAGCGGAACACTGTCGTGGCACGTAGCACCGGGAATCTCGTTCCGCCCCGACGCACTTGAGCTGGAGCTTCGACCAACCTACAACCTGCAAACTACGCACAACAGCACCCAGACATCAGCCAACCGCAACATACACACATACGGAGCATCATTCAACGGCACCTACTATGCACCGCTCGGCTTCGTGCTTGCCACCGACGTGCGCTACAGCTCATCGAGCGGCTACACCGACGGCTTCAACTCCACCCAGTGGCTGTGGAATGCTTCGCTAAGCTACCAGTTCCTCGCCGACAAGTCGGCAACGCTCTCGGTGAAGGTATTCGACATTCTGGGACAGCGACAGAGCATCAGCCGCAGCGTAACCGCCAACTACATACGCGATATGGAGTATAACACGCTGTCGCGCTACTTCATGTTCTCGTTCACCTACAAGTTCACTACTTTCGGCAGCCACAAGAACAACCCGAAGGTGGAAGGCGGCGACTTCGGCGGACCGGGACGCTTCCGTGGCGGACGTCCACCTATGGGACCGCCTCCCGGCAGATAAAGAAACGGCACTCACACACTCATTTTTTTCATAAAGCCACAGCCCGGCAATGCCACACAGCATTGCGGGCTGTGCTTTTTTGTGGAAAAATGTGGAAAAATGCCGCCAAAAGAATTTTTTGAAAAAAATTTGCCAAATTATTTGCACAATTAAAAGCAAATAGATACCTTTGCAGTGAAAAAGATTGCAAATGGTTAATAATTTATTCTTTTTGCTTGCACAATGCAACCTGCTTGCGATGGAATAAGGGAAATTTAGATAAAAATGAGAAAAGGAGTATTGAAGATGAAAAAGAGATGGTTAATTTTGTTCAGTTTGATAACGTTGATTTCATTGCTTGGCGTGGGACTGACGGGAAATGAGGGAAATTTTAGTCTGCCAGAAGATCTTTCGGCACAGGACTATGCCAACATTGCGTGGATGATAACAGCCACCATATTCGTGCTAATGATGACGCCGGGACTGGCGTTCTTCTACGGCGGAATGGTACGCGCCAAGAATGTAATCAGCACCATGCTCCAGAGCTTCATAGTGATGGGAGTGGTGAGTGTAATTTGGATTGTCTTTGGTTTTGGGCTATCGTTTGGCGACGATATATACGGGTTGATAGGCAACCCTGCGGGATTTTTCCTGTTCAATCATGTAGGCTGCGAGAATATGGGAGCAGCAGGCACGGCGGCACTGTCGCAAATCGACCTAGGAGTGACCACCATACCGCTTGCCCTGTTTGCCCTGTTCCAGATGAAATTTGCCATCATCACCCCGTCGCTGATAACAGGGTCGTTTGCCGAGCGCGTGAAATTCTCCGGCTATCTAATCTTTATGATGCTATGGGTGATATTCGTGTACTGTCCGCTTGCGCACTGGACGTGGCATCCCGAGGGAATCTTTGCACAGATGCACGTGCATGATTTTGCCGGAGGAATCGTGGTGCACGCCGCATCGGGCGTAGCCGCCCTTGCAGGAGCCATTTTTCTGGGCAGGCGCAAGAGCGATGAAGGGAAGGCAGCGAATATCCCGTTTGTGCTGCTCGGAGCAGCACTGTTGTGGTTAGGCTGGTTTGGTTTCAATGGAGGGTCGTCGCTTGCCGCCGACGGAGTAGCAATATCGGCATTCCTCAACACCAACACCGCCGCCGCAACAGCAATGGCAACGTGGGTGTTCCTCGACTGCCTGTTGGGCCGCCGCCCGTCGGCCATGGGAGCAGCCATCGGAGCCGTAGTAGGACTTGTGGCAATCACACCGAGCGCAGGCTGGGTCACAGTGGGTCAGAGCATATTCATATCGTTTGTCACCACGCTCATCTGCAACATGGCAGTAACCTACAAGGCCAAGACCCACCTCTTCGATGATGCACTCGACGTGTTCCCCACACACGGACTTGGCGGAATAGTAGGCACCGTGCTCACCGGCATATTCACCTACAGCTACTTCTACCCACAAGCCGAGGATGCCGAAATCACACACTGGGAGTTCTTCTTGAACCACCTGCTCGCAGTAGCAATAGTGTTCGGCTACACATTCGTTATGAGCTACGCACTCTACTGGCTCACCAACAAGATGGTGCGAATGCGAGTATCGGCAAAGAGCGAGCGCATAGGACTCGACCGCTCGCAGCACGATGAAGAGTACGGCGGCGAAGCCCACACCGAGATAGCAGAGGAAGTGCCATCGGAAAGCGAATGGATACGCTCAGTGTCGGAAAACTGATTTATATTCCGGGATTAGAACAAGGCAACAATGACAACAACAATATGGTTTTTTATTAGCAAAAGGTTTTAGGTAATTTAATGGTTATAATTTTGGGTATAAAAGATTGTTAGGAAACGCGAACAAGTGGCTGCAAAAGAATGACGACAGCGGCAGTCACTTGCATCACAAAAAAAGAGAAGAAATACCACAACAACAAGAGAGTTTCTTTGTTTTTATACTAAATTCCGAGGGGTGGGGCTTGTGTTAAGTCTCATCCTTTTTTATCACGGCTTTTCTATGGCAAGTGGAAAAAAGGAGTGTAATTTTTGGTTATGACGCAGGGTTGGCGTAAATTTGCACTGCAAGCGCGTAACCGCGCATTCGCAACACACACGCTTTGCAAGCAACTGATTGATTAATTGATGAAAACCCCAACCAAGAAAAAAGCTACGACCGACAGTGGCGTGATGAAATATGTGAAGCTCGTCACCGGCAGCCGTGCCGGCAGCTTCGTGTGCAACATCGCACTTGCCTACGCAGTGATGATGGTTGCACGCCTGCTGTTTGCAGTAGCAAACATAGGGCTTCTTGCCGACGGAATGTCGTGGCAGCTTGCAGGCAGAATGCTTCAAGGAGCATTGATGTTTGACACCGCAGCCATCATCTACACCAACGCGCTCTATGTGCTGCTTGTGCTTCTCCCGTTGCACAAAAAGGAAACGCCAGTCTATGCCACAATCATGAAGTGGGTGTGGATAGTGTCCAATGGCATGGCCCTCGCAGGCACCCTTGCCGAGTGCGGCCGCTGTGAGTGCGCCAACCACCGCGCCACCGCCTCAGAGCTGGTGGAGCTGTGCAGCAGCGACAACGCACCTGTCAGCATAATTACCGGTGTGCTGAGCAACTGGTTTTTAGTGATTATTTTCGGCGCAATAGTGTGGGGAATGTGGAAACTCTACCGCAAGCCCACAAATCCGCGTCCCAAAAACCTTAAAGCCTACTACGCAGTGCAGACAACGGCATTGGTGGCACTCACAGTGCTGTGCGTGGCAGGCACAAGAGGCGGCTTCGCCCTCGACTCGCGCCCCATAGGCATAGGCAATGCCAGCCTCTATGTGAACCGCCAGGCTGAAACCGGCATTGTGCTCAACACGCCATTCTCATTGATACGCACAATTGGCAAAAAACCATTCACCACCCCCGACTACATGAGCGACTATGAAATGGAAGCGACCTATACCCCACTCCACCACCCGAAACGCGGAAAACGCTTCACCCGGCGCAATGTGGTGGTAATCATAGCCGAAAGCTGCGGCAGCGAATACTCGGGAATGCTCAACAGCGACCTCGACGGCGGCAGCTACCGCGGCTTCACGCCGTTTCTCGACTCGCTCATGTCGCGCGGAACGACATTCCGCTACAGCTTCGGCAACGGACGCAGCAACATAGATGCAATCACCTCGGTGCTGACCGGCATACCGATGATGGAAGAGCCTTTTTTCCTATCGCAGGCATCACTCAACGACGTGACAGGCATTGCCGGCGAACTCCGCAAGGAGGGTTACCACACCGCATTCTTCCGCGGCGCACCGGGAAATACTGCGTGCTTCAAGGCTTATTCACGGGCTATGGGCTTTGAGGAGTATTATGGAGCCGATGAATACCTACTCCACCACCCCGATGCCGGGAACAGCATCGACGCGACAGGCGCGGTGTGCGACGAGCCGTTCTTGCAATACTGCTGCGAGAGAATCAACCGCATAAAGGAGCCTTTTGTGGCATCGGTGTACACAGCATCACTGCACAAGCCATTCAATGTGCCGGCACAATATGAAACGACGCTGCCCGACGGGAAAATGCCCATACACAAGTGCGCAGGCTACACCGACCTGGCGCTGCGCCGCTTCTTCGAGGCAGCACAGCGCGAGAAGTGGTATGGCAATACACTGTTTGTGGTCACAGCCGACCACACCAACCAGTCGTGCCGCAACGTGTACGCAACCGACCTTGGCGTGTATGCAGTACCCATCGTGCTCTATGCTCCGGGCGACACCACACTAAGGCGCGGAGTCGACGACCGCCCTATCGCCCAGCAAACCGACATCATGCCCACCGTACTCGGCTACTTGGGCTACAACAGCCCCTACATTGCCTTCGGCTGCGACCTGCTGCACACGCCCGCCAACGAAACATTTGCCGTGAACTACCACAACGGCATCTACCAATACGTGAAAGGTGAATACCTGCTGCAATTCGACGGCACGCGCACCACCGGCTTCTACCGCTTCAAGAGCGACCGCCTGCTGCAAGTGAACTTAGTGCGGAAATCGCGCCGCTGGCAGCCAATGGAGAGCGAACTGAAGGCTCTGATAAGGCAGTACAAGCAGCGAATGGAGCACAACAACCTCACCACTAAATCGAATCATCAAGACAAAAACCAATAAAAAGCTAAATCTGCATCAATTATGGCTGAAATCTTAGTGAAAGAGAAACCGCATTTTCACATTCTCGACGGACTGCGCGGAGTGGCTGCGCTGCTTGTAGTGATTTTCCACGTGGGCGAAGGCTTTGCCACCAATGCCACCGACCAATTTCTCAACCACGGCTATCTGGCAGTGGACTTCTTCTTCGTACTCTCGGGCTTCGTTGTCGGTTATGCCTACGACGACCGCTGGGCAGGAGGGGGATTCACCCTCGGCAACTTCTTCCGTCGCCGCTTGATACGACTTCACCCTATGGTACTGCTTGGAGCTGTGCTTGGAGCGTTGTCGTTTGCCATTCAGGGATTTGTGAAATGGGACGGCACCGAAGTGGCAGTGTGGAATGTGATAGTGGCAATGCTGCTCACCATGCTCATGTTTCCGGCATGGCCTGGTGCGATGCACGAGGTGCGCGGCAATGGCGAACTGTTTCCGCTCAACGGGCCATCATGGTCGCTTTTCTTTGAATACATAGCCAATATAGCCTACGCGCTGATACTTCACCGCCTCACCACGCGCCGGCTTGCCACAGTGGTGGCCTTGACGGCTGTGGCATACGCAGCATTTGACCTCAGCAATTTATCCGGAAGCTGGTTTATGAATCTCGGCTGGACATTCGCCGACTGGAATCTGCCGGGAGGACTGCTGCGCGTGGGATTGTGCTTCGGCATGGGAATGCTGTTGCAGCGCATCTTCAAGCCGTGGCGCATAAAAGGCGCGTTCACGCTTTGCTCGCTTATTCTGCTTGTGCTTTTCGCAGTGCCTTACGTCACACCGGTGGAGGGCACTACACACTGGAGCAATGCAATATTCGAGATAGTGTGCGTAGCGGTGTGCTTCCCTATTGTAGTGCAGATGGGGGCATCGGGAACGCTCAAGGGGCGCATCACTGAGACTCTGTGCAAATTCTTGGGCAAGATTTCCTATCCGCTCTACATAGTGCACTATCCGGTGATGTATATGCTCTACTCATGGCTGTGGAGCGGTGAGCGCAGCACCGAGGCAATAGTGGTGGCTGTGGCAGCGGCAGTGACTACGAGCATCGTCATCGCCTACCTTGCAATGCGCTTCTACGACACTCCGGTCCGTGCCTGGCTGTCGGGGAAAAAATAAATTTCGATAATATAGGCTGCACTCGGTAAAAACAAATAAGCAAGCTTATTGTTTTTTACGCTCGTTTGCACTATATTTGCAAAATATTACATAAGGTACCTATGATTACCCTGAAGAAATGAAAATTAATGACATAAACCCATCTGTTGATTATGACACAAATTAAACAACTGATTATGTCGGTTGCCCTACTGCTGTGGGCTGCAATCGGCTTCGCAGCTGAGATTGTCTACAGCGAGCCGGCAATCATTCAGCAAAGTTCGAAAGACATTGTGATTTACTTCAATGCTGCCGAAGGCACGGCAGGATTGAAAGGCTACACCGGCGACGTGTATGCCCACACCGGAGTTATCACCTCGGAGAGCAATTCCGACTCCGACTGGAAGCACGCACCCTCATGGGGCGACAACAGCGCGAAGTATAAGCTGACGATGGTGAGCACCGACCTCTGGAAGCTGAACGTCGGCGACCTGAAGACTTACTACAGCCTCAACAGCGGCGAAACGGTGAAGAAACTTGCATTCGTGTTCCGCAATGCCGACGGCTCAAAAGAGGGCAAGGCATCCGGCGGCAGCGACATCTTCCTCGATGTTTACCCCGACGGGCTGTCGGTGTCGCTCACAAGCTCAGCACCGAGCGGCGTGGTGACTGATGCCAACAGCAATGTCACGCTCACCGTCAACTCCACTCAAAGTGCAAACTTGAGCCTCTATATCAACGACATCAACACCACAGCCATTGCCACAGCAAGCAACAGCACCACTCTCACCAAGAGCTACACATTTGCCGTGGGCGACTACGATGTTATCGCCAAGGCTGAAGCCGGCGGCAAGACGATGCTCGACACCATCGCCAACTGCCAGCGCTGCAATTCGGCGGCAAAGCCCGCGTCGGGCCCTTTGGTCCGGGGGGCCGCGGCAAATGCCGCCTCTACGCCCTATTCGGTCACTGTGCTCCTGGGTGCCTACAAAATTGCCGTCGGCTGCGTGACATTCTGCCTCTACGCCCCCAACAAGAGCAATGTGATTCTTGTGGGCGAATGGGACAACTACCGTGTGAAGAACTCGGGTGTGATGAACTACCAGGACAACAAATACTTCTGGCTCACACTGCCTGCCGGAACTCTCGACATGAACAAACAATATGGCTACTACTTCATCGTTGATGACGAAATCACCGTTGCCGACCCATACGCAAAGATGGTGCTCGACCCCTGGAACGACAAGTGGATTAACGAAGGATATGAGCGATACCCCGATCTGAAGCCGTTCCCCACCGCCAAAGTGGGAACATTCGCCATCGCCGTGTTCCATGGCAACGGCGACGGCTACAAATGGAAAGTCACCAACTTCAAAGCTCCCGAAATGAGCAATCTCATGATATATGAGCTGCTTCTGCGCGACTTCACTGAGGAACAGTGCCTTGAGAGCGCAATGGCAAAACTCGACTACCTCGACGAGCTTGGCGTGAACGCAATTGAGCTTATGCCTATCCAGGAATTCGACGGCAACAACTCATGGGGTTACAATCCGAACTTCTACTTTGCCCCCGACAAATACTACGGTTCGAGCACAATGTACAAGACGTTCATCGACGAGTGCCACAAGCGTGGCATAGCCGTGATTCTCGACATCGTGTTCAACCACACATGGGGTCAGCACCCATGGTGCAAAATGTACTGGGACGGCTCAAAGCCGGCTGCCAACAACCCATTCTACAATGCCGACGCACCCCACAACTGGAGCGTGGGCAACGACTGGAAGCAGGAGTCGACCGCTGTGCAGAACTATCTGTGCGACGTGCTCAAATACTGGCTCACAGAATACAAGATTGACGGCTACCGCTTCGACCTCGTGAAAGGACTTGGTGACTCCAACAGCTACAGCAGCGACTACGACGGCGGCAAATACAACGCTTCGCGCGTGCGCAATATGAAACGCTTCATCGACGCCATCAAGAGCGTCAACAGCAATGCCTACTGCATTCTTGAAGGCTTCCTAAGCACCCAGGAGGAGAATGAGCTTGGAAACTACGGCGCAATGTCGTGGAAGAAGATGACCTACAACTACTCACAGGCAGCCAAGGGCACACAGAGCGGAAGCTCATTCAAGGGAATGTATCACGGCGACGAAAGCCGTCCGTTCGGCTCAATCGTGGGCTATCAGGAGAGCCACGACGAGCAGCGTGTGGCATACGAGCAGGTTAACAACGGCTCTACCCAAGCCAAGAAGACAATCTACGGAATGCGCCGCCTCAGCGCAAACGCAGCATTCATGATTCTTGTGCCGGGTCCGAAGATGATTTGGCAATTCGGCGAAATGGGCTACGACATCAGCGGCGGCAACGGCGACACAAGCTCAAAGGAACCGCACTGGGAGTATCTCGACAATACCCACCGAAAAGGCTTGCACGACTGCTATGCCGAACTGCTGCACTTCCGTACCAACAACCCCGACCTCTTCTCGCAGGAGGCAGAATTCTACTGGAGTGTTGCCGACAGCAACTGGGACGCTACCGGCCGCTTCATCACCGCACGCAACCGCACCACAGGCAAGGAACTTGTGGTAGCCTACAACCCAGGTACTGCCACAAAGACCTACAACTACACATTCGACAACCCACAGGGCACTTACTACATAGTGAGCAAGAGCCTCAATTCTGTAAACCCCGAAGTGAACGCCTCTGCCGGAACTATCAAGGTGCCTGCACACAGCTATGTGGCAATCACCAACTTTGAATACAGCGGCGTGGAAGATGCCGAGATAGGCTCAAAGGCAACAAAACCTGCCATATTTGCAAACGGCAACGGCGAAATCGTTGTGAAAGCCGATGATGTGAAGTCGATTGAGCTTTACTCAATCACTGGTCAGCTTGTGGCCCGCAACGCCGCACAGAACACCCTTTCGGCTAAAGGAATTGCCGCAGGAACCTACATCGTGCGTGCCATCACCCCACAAGGCGCGGTAACTACCAAGATAGCACTCCGCTAACCGGCTTGCCACACACAAGGGCAAACCCCACCGAAAAAATCACCCCTGCCACGGCATTGTGAATGTTGTGGCAGGGGTGATTGCTACTGAAAGATTATCAGAGTCGGGGTATTCAACACCGTTCAGATAAACAAACACTCCACCCGATATCCCTCCTCGGCTCCGGCAATGGCGGCAATGCCTTGCAGCAACAAAGTTGCGCACAAAAATCTCTTCATATACGTAAAAAAAATTTATTAGAAAATTTAATATTTTATATCGAAATGTAAGAAACAAGTGTACAAATATAAGATTATTAGCGATATGGCACAATAGAAACAAAGGACGCTACATCGCTTTTATCGACGCAACGCCCTAAAATGCCGTTAAAGTATATGCCATATAGTAATATTTAGCACTCACAGCCCTATGCTGAACGAAGGATGCTGCTTCTCACCCGGAATCCAAAGATTTTCAACCGTGAAAGTGAGCGGCTTACCTGCCTCAACGCTGATGTTGCGAGAGGTGAACGGACGCAACTGGAACGGATTGCCTCCGCGTGTGAACAGGAACGTCATGGAGGTGTTATTTGTGAGCCGCACGATGCGCACACCCTTCTTATTGGTGCTCACCACCTCATGGGTGACGCAGGCATTGAAAAAGTCGCGCACAAGCTGCTCATCGCCTGCCAAAGACCCATAGGCGTAGGCGAGCGTGCGATGTGCGAGCAGAGCCTCCTTTACCGCCTCAGGAGTGTTCTCTCTGGCGAGAATAAGGGTCATGTCGCGCTGCTGTCCGTTGACGCCATATACCGAAGCCGTGGCATTGTGAATGTCGGTGTTGGCAGCCATAAACAGCCCCTGCTCTTTTGCGCGATTAGCAACGCAAGGTTTATATTAGGGAACATTCATTATATCCATTCCGTCGATCAGCTTCACGTCTAATTCGCTCTTCTCATAT
>CAMFSS010000002.1 GCA_945983195.1 uncultured Prevotellaceae bacterium
TTTTGTGCAACGGCGTAGTTGAGGAATGTAGCCGAATAGCTCGAATGTGCACCTCCGCGATACTCCGTATGCTCGATTTTGTACACTATGTAGCTGTCGCAGAAGCCCACTGTGTGGCAGCGCACAGCCTGCGTCAGCTCGCGCACGGCATCGGCTCCGGCATCGGGCGCAGAGTCGGCTTTCACCAGCTTGTAGTCGCCATAGCCTATTGGGTGGGCAAGATAGTCGCCTATTGCAGCGTCGATCTCGGCAGGCTTGGAGTCGAACACCGCTGAGAGCAGCGAGTCGTGCAGGCAGGTCATGTCGTTGTCGCCGAAACGCTCCGGCCATTGCACCGACACTGAGCGAGTTGTGTACACAGCCACGTCGCTGCCGAAGGTGGTGTCGCCCTGGCACAGATATGTAGCGGTTGCGGTCTTGAATGTCTCGTTGATAACGAAGTTGCTGATTGCGCCCTGTTGTGAGCCGTCGGCTTTAGCTTCCGTCGTGGAAGCATTGCCACACGATGTGGCTGCGGCGAGGAGGGCAATGATCGACAAAATATAGTTTGTAGATTTGTTCATAGCGTGATGCTTAGTGTTTTGTGGTACAAAATTATATATAATTTACAAGACAACCGCGAAAAAGTTCGATAGATTGCCTCTTTTGTAACACCATTGTAACATACATAAATCGTTAAAAATGCTATTTACTTTACATATCGGCTATTAAATCAATATTATTTTCGTACCTTTGCAAGCAAATTTATCACATTTTACAACATCTATATTGCATTATGAACAAATCTCGAATTCTACTCTCATTCATTGCCATAGTGGCGTTGGCTTTCTCGGCTCCGGCAGCCAAGACGCTCTCTGCTGCAAAAGTGGCAAAATTGAAGGGTGAGGTGGCTCATCCGTTCAGCTCCATTCGCCAAAGCACATCGTTTGGAGCTAAAGGCTTGGGCAAGGCTTCGCTCGCAGCACCTCTTGCTGCAAGCACCGACCCTGTCGTTACCATCAACGATGCAGGTGGCTGGGGCACTCTCGAAGGTCCCGACGGAACTACATGGTTCTATTCTCAGACCTACACCACCAATCCCACCAACAAGTGGTACTACGGCGGCACCGTAATCACAATCTACGACGACCTGAACCAGAAGGTGTGGGATTTTGAAATAACAATTCCCGATGACCAGTTGGTGAACCAGATTGCGCCTTTCGGCAAAATCACACGCTCTTTCTTTGAGCGCAACACTTCATCTTATGAGGTGATGGTCTATGTGCACCGCATTCTCTCGCCGGGTGTTGCCACAAGCGACATCGACGTATATAGCAGCGACGGCAGCAAGGTTATCAGCTACCCCGACGCTCAGAGTGCCAAGATGATAAGCGAGGGAGCAAGTGCCTACTCAAAGCAGGAGCGTCTTGCCCTTGCCTACTACGAGACTGTTACCGAAGGTGAGAATGTGCAGGAGAACATGCGCTTCGACATTCTACGCAAGGGCACATATTCCGAAGGTCCCAACCCGGTAGTCGACCACAGCTTCACTATCGACTACAACACTATCCACTACTCCGACGTTACTTCCTTCGATGCACTCTTCATCGACGGCAAGTTCTACTATATCCTCTCCCACTATGAGAAGCCCTACGTGGAAAGCTACGACTGGATGACCGGCGACATGGTCTACAGCGAGGACAACAACTACATCGTGGAAGTGTACGACCAGACCTACAAAAAGATAGGCGGCATCACTGCACCGGTTGAGATGGGCAGCGCAATGCCCACCATGTATGCTTTCAACGTGTTCTCCGACAACGACATCAGCTTCGGATACTATTCGGGCGACGGTAAGCTCAACCTCGTGCTCACAAGCTACGACTATGTGGTTTCGTCTGACTCCTACACCTACTTCATCGACGTTTACGACGGTGATGGAAATATCATCAAGCCCGTCACTTCAAAGGTCGACGACTGGATTTCACTGGGTGCTATCCCCGGACAGGAGGACCAAATGGCATTCCTCAAGACCACCGAGGAGGGCAACCAATACTTTGAAATGCTCGATGTGCCTTCGTGCACCGTGGCTGCAACTATTCCGGCACAGCTCAACGGCAAGCGCATTTCCAACAACTTCGACCGTGTGGCGAGCAACGGCTCCTACAAGTATGCAATCTCAATCGGCGAGGCTGAAGGCGATGCCGAGGGCAACGTTATCGCACTCATCGGCTGGTACAACAAAGACCTCTCTTTCGACCGCTACACACGTTTCAACCTCGGTCCCAACGGCGAGCTGTTCACCCCGATTCTGCTCACCGAGTATCTCAACCCCTACATCTTCGACACCGATGACGACCTGGAGTATATCTACATCGCTAAAATCAAGCGCACCGACGGCTCCGGAAAGGTCGACAACGTGCTCTGCATCGCCAATGAAGACGGCTCGCTGATTCGCGAGTTCAAGGGCAATACCGAAATCGGCGACTACGCCAACGGCTCGCTCCTCAACCTCAACACCTCTCACCCGTCGATATTCATTGCCTACCAGAACACATCGGCAAGCACCTTCAAGCTCGACTTCTTCAATCTGCCTTTCACCATGTTTGCAGGCGGTGAGGGTACCAAGGAGAATCCCTACCTTGTGTCGGGAATCGGCGACCTCATGCAGGTGCAAAACAACCAAAAGGCTTACTTCAAGCAGATTGCCGACATCGACCTCTCAAGCGTAAGCACCTGGACGCCGGTTGACCTCCAAGGCGGTTACGATGGTGGCAGTCACAGCATCTTCAATGCCAACATCGCAAGCGAGAAGGGCGGTCTTGGAATATTCGGCACTGTAACCGGTGTCGACGGCACCAACCCTGCCTACATCAAGAATCTCACAGTCGTTAATCCCACTGTGACAGGCGGCGACGACAACGATGCCATAGCAGGACTTGCAGGAAACGTCGTTGCTACCGTAGTCGACAATGCACACGTCATCAATCCTTCGTTTGAGTGGGATGCAACCTACGCTTCCACAATCGGAGGTCTTGTAGGCTCGGCTACATTCCAGTCGACCATCAGCAACTGCTCAGTTGAGGGAATGAACTCAGTTTCCGACAAGGCTTACCAGACCGGCGGCATACTCGGCTCGCTCGGCAACAGCACTCATGTGAGCAACTGCGTGGCAAGCATCAAGGCTACCGGACGCAACACCATTGGCGGTATCGCAGGTGCTGCCGGCGGAGTCAGTGCCGACGGCTCTATCACCAACTGCCACGCCGACGTCGACCTCACTGCCGAAAACACACTTGGCGGTATCGCAGGCTCTTCGTCGCGTATCAGAATTGCCAACTGCTACGCCACAGGCACACTCACTGCCACTCGTCCTGAGTATGGCGACTATAGCGAGCCTTTCTACAGCGTAGGAGGTATCATTGGCAACCTTGCAACCGACTGGAACGGCTCCAGCAATATCGTGCTTGAGAACTGCGTCGCTGCGCTATCTTCAATCAGCGTCGACGACCCCAACAACACTGACGGAAAGTATCTCGCTCTCGACCGCGTGGTAGGCTCAACCGTTGATGTGCTCGGAATGTCTGGCTACAGCGAGAAGGGCATAAAGAACTGCTACGCCAACAGTGCAATGACAATCAACGGCGTTGCCACTTCGGCTACCGACGACACCAAGGCTGCCGGTGCCGACAAGGCTCTTGCCGATATGGACAAGGCGTTCTTCGAAAGCCTCGGTTTCGCTTACGGCGACAATGCCGACGCTCCCTGGACTGCCGACGGCAAGCTGCCAATTCTCTTCTTCGAGAGCGCCCCAAAGGCCGCTGCCTTCGAAGCCGACAAGATTACTGTTGACGATGTGGAACTGACGTTCACCAACACGCTCCAAATCTTCGGCGGCACATTCTTCGATGTTGAAGCTTCGTCGAGCGATGAGTCGGTTGCCACAATTGGCGGCATTCTTGAGGATTTCGAGAACTTCACCGCTACCGTTTCGGTCATCTCGAAAGGCGTGGGCTCTGCCACTATCACTGCCGTTGTCGACGGCTCAATCACAGTTTCATTCATCGTTGAAGTGACTGGCAACTCAGCAGTTGACGATGCAATTTCTGCAAAGGCTGCAATCATGGTGAAGGACAATGTGGTAATTGCTCCCGAAGCTGATAAGATCGAAGTCTACAACATCAGCGGAGCTCGCGTAGCACAGGCTCAGCAAAGCTCGCTCAGCGTGGCCGAACTCAGCAATGGCATCTATGTGGCTGTTGCCACCGATGCTGCCGGACACCGCAGCACCGTGAAGTTTGTGAAGAAATAATGTGACTGCCGGCGGCACAACGCCTACATTCACCCCCAATAGAAGAGGACTGCTCCATCAAGGCGCAGTCCTCTTCTTTTTGGGATAATTATGTGCATAATCTGTCGCAAATTGCCCATTTTGTAATAAATATGTGGAAAAAAGGGTGAATTAGGCTCAAATATTTGCTTTTGCGCGTGATTTGCACTACTTTTGCCACGACTTTAGAAAACGTTCTTTAGCCGACTGCGATTATCAAGCAAAATTTATCTATTTAATCTCAACATAAAACAATTAGAATCCTTAAAAAGACATGTTGGAAAAGACTAATGTTAAAGTTCTCGACCGCGTAGTTGTGCGTTTCTCGGGTGACTCGGGCGACGGTATGCAGCTTGCCGGGAACATTTTCTCGAATGTGTCGGCAGGAGTGGGTAACCAAATCTCCACTTTCCCCGACTATCCCGCCGAGGTACGCGCTCCGCAGGGAACGCTCAGTGGCGTTTCGGGTTTCCAAGTGCACATCGGCAAGGGTGTATACACTCCAGGCGACAAGGCCGACGTGCTCGTATCAATGAACCCGGCTGCCCTCAAGCAGAATGTGAAATTCCTCAAGGAGGGCGGTGTGGCTATTGTCGACATCGACTCATTCAAGAAAGCCGACCTCGACAAGGCTCTCTACACCACCGATGAGCCTTACAAGGAAATCGGGCTGAAAGGCGAAGTTGTGGAAGTGCCTATGACTTCTATGGTGAAAGCCGCACTCGCCGACAGCGGACTCGACCTCAAGAGTGTGATGAAGTGCAAGAATATGTTTGCGCTTGGTCTTGTCTGCTGGCTATTCGACCGTCCTCTCGAAAGTGCATTGCACTATCTTCACAATAAATTTGCCAAGAAGCCTGCAATCTATGAGGCTAATGCCAAGGTGATGCAGGCAGGCTACGACTACGGTCACAACATTCACGCATCGGTGTCGACCTACCGCATCGAGAGCGACGCCATTCGCCCCGGTACCTACACCGACGTGAACGGAAACACTGCCACTGCATGGGGACTTATCCTTGCCTCCGAAAAGAGCGGGCTGCCGCTGTTCCTCGGAAGCTACCCAATTACTCCTGCCACCGACATTCTCCATGAGCTTGCCAAGCGAAAGGATCTTGGCGTGAAGGCGTGCCAGATGGAGGACGAAATTGCCGGCGTATGCTCGGCTATCGGTGCCTCTTTCGCCGGTAACCTTGCCGTGACAAGCACTTCAGGCCCCGGACTGGCTCTGAAGAGCGAAGGCATAGGCCTCGCAGTGATGGCTGAGCTGCCGCTTGTGATTATCGACGTGCAGCGTGGCGGTCCATCAACCGGACTCCCCACAAAGACTGAGCAGACCGACCTTCGCCAGGCTCTCTACGGACGCAACGGCGAGTCGCCGCTCGCTGTGGTGGCTGCCGCTTCGCCAACCGACTGCTTCAACATGGCTTTTGAGGCTGCTCGCATCGCAGTGGAACACCTGACTCCAGTGGTGCCGCTCACCGACGGATTCCTCGCCCACGGCTCTTCGGCTTGGCGCATTCCCGACGAGGACGAGTATCCTGCCATCAAGCCCAACTTCGTGAAGCCCGAAATGCTTGAAAGCGGCTGGAAGCCATATATGCGCAATGAGGAGACTGAGGTGCGCTACTGGGCTATCCCGGGCACGCCCGGATTCCAGCACCGTCTTGGCGGTCTGGAGAAGGACTACAACACCAGCGCAATCTCCACCGACCCTGCCAACCACGAGAAGATGGTGCAAGCCCGACAGAAGAAAATCGACCTCATCGCACGCAACATTCCCGAAGTGGAGGTACAGGGCAACCCCGATGCCGACACACTGCTTATTGGCTGGGGTGGAACTTACGGACATCTCTACACTGCCGTCGAGGAGCTTAACCGCGCCGGAAAGCCGGTGGCTTTCGCCCACTTCCGCTACATCTGCCCGCTTCCTGCCAACACCGCCGACGTTATCAGTCGCTACAAGCGCGTGATTGTGGCTGAGCTTAACAACGGACAGTTTGCCGACTATCTGCAAGCCAAGAACCCGATGACCGACATCAAGCGCATCAACAAGGTGCAGGGTCAGCCTTTCTTGGTGCAGGAAATTATTGATGGTGTAACTAAAATTATGGAGGCTTGATTTATGGAAGATATGAAATATACTGCTGCCGACTATAAGAGCGACCAATATGTGCGCTGGTGCCCGGGCTGTGGCGACCACGCTGTGCTCAATGTGCTTCACAAGGCTATGGCCGAACTCGGCATTGCTCCGCACATGACGGCTGTGATTTCGGGTATCGGTTGCAGCTCGCGACTCCCCTACTACATGAACACCTACGGATTCCACACAATTCACGGACGTGGCGGTGCCGTGGCTACCGGTTTCAAGGTTGCCAACCCCGAAATGACCGTGTGGCAAGTGTGTGGCGACGGCGACGGTCTCGCCATTGGCGGAAACCACTTCATTCACGAAGTGCGCCGCAACGTCGACCTCAACCTGCTCATGCTCAACAACAAAATCTACGGTCTTACTAAGGGTCAGTATTCGCCTACCAGCGACCGCGGTTTCGTGAGCAAGTCGTCGCCTTACGGAACAACCGAGGATCCGTTTATCCCTGCCGAGCTGGCTTTTGGCGCACGCGGCACTTTCTTTGCACGCAGCATCGACGTGGAGCTTAAAATATCGCAGGAGGTGATGGTGGCTGCCGCCAAGCACAAAGGCTGCTCTGTGGTGGAAATTCTGCAAAACTGCATGATTTTCAACAACGGCATACACAACTACATCACCGACCGTGCCACTCGCGCCGACCGCACAATTCACCTTGTGCACGGCGAGAAGATGCTTTTCGGTGCCAACATGGACAAGGGTCTTGTGCAGGACGGCTTCGGGCTGAAGGCTGTCACTCTCGGTGAAGACGGCTACACCATCGACGATGTGCTCGTGCACGACGCTCACTGCCAATCGAATTTCCTGCACCAGCAGCTCGCCATGATGGACGGTCACGACCTGCCGCTCGCTGTGGGTGTGATCCGCGACGTAGAGGCTCTCACCTACGACCAGGAAGTGAAGAACCAGGTGGAGGAAGTCCGTGCCAAGAAAGGGCTCAAGTCGCTTCGCGACCTCGTACTCTCAGGCGAAACCTGGGAAGTGAAATAGCCTGTCACACTATCATATAAATGGATTCTGAAGGGGCGCAAATTTGCGCCCCTTTTCCTTTGCCGCGTGCCGACTCTATCTGCCTCATTTTTTTGAAAACAAGTGTTAAATGGTGGTTTATTCCGCGGTTTCATTGTTCCAAATTACGCATTAGGTTTGATTTTGAACAGCTATTTACTATTTTTGTAGTCAAAATACGAATTTTAAGCACTATGACCTACGAAGAAGCACTTAACGAAAAGGGATACGCAATTTGCGATTCCGACATAAGCGACCTCGCAAAAGAAACATTCACCGCCATCAGCAGCAGCACTTTTCTCTACTGCACTTGCGGTTCGGCTTCACTCGAAGTCAACATGATTGAATTCACGCTGCACCCTAATAGCTACATATCAATCCCCGACGACTCACTTGTGAAGGTCACTTCACGAAGCGATGATTTCAGCACTATTCGCCTTTCCTACTCAAAGGAAGCCGGACTCACCGCATCTATCGGCATGAACATGGACACCATGCAGAACATCTTCCTGCATCCCTATAACCACCTCACCAACCAAACCGAAATCGCTCTCTTCACGAATATGCTCAACACTCTGCGTGAGTACAGCCGCATGCCTAATTTCGGGCATCACAGCGACTATGCAAACGGGCTTATTCGCTGCCTTTTCCTCGCAATTGCCGACATTAGTGCCACCAAACGCAATGAGTCGACACAATCCACCGTGTTCACTTCGTCCGACTCCTACTTCCTCAATTTCATAAAGCTACTCAACAAGCACTGCTGCCAGCAGCACGACGTAGCTTTCTATGCCGACAAGTTAAGCATCACTCCGAAGTATCTCAACGAAATAGCACGAAAGACTGCCAACCACACCGCAAAAGACATTATCTCGAAGTTCATTGTCGCACGAGTCAAGCGCGAACTGCTCATTTCGGGCAACTCGGTGCAGCGCATCGCCTACGACTTCAATTTCTGCGACCAGTCGAGCCTCGGAAAGTTCTTCAAGAAAGCCACAGGAATGTCACCGGTTGCTTTCCGCCATTCCCACAAATAAAGACCGTCGATAACCCACCCGTAAACCTCGTAAAAAAGCCTGACACCAACCACTACTATGGATTTAGCAACTATCATCGGATATGCAGCAACTGTGACGCTGCTCCTCGGCTATCTGCCGCAGACTATTCGCACCATTCGAACCCGCTCAACCGACGACATCGCCATGGGCACTTTCTCAATGATGGGACTCGGAGCACTGCTCTTTGCAATTCAAGGGGCTATGACAGGCAATATTCCGCTGCTTGTGGCAAATGTCTGCTCCACCACCATGAGCGCAATCATCTTCGGAATCAAAGTCTACAACGACTACTTCCGCCGCAAATAGCAATTACCAAAAGCTCTAAATGCAACGAATGGTGCGCACCATAGTGGAAGCGCACCATTCGTTTTTCTGTCGGCATGCCACAATGCCGTCACTGCACTATGGTCTTCACCGCCTTATTGCCCACTTTCACTGCATAGACACCTTAGGCAACAGGTATAACGAGGCTCTCATGCCCCTTTCCTGCATAGACCACCCTTCCGTCGGCTGCAACCACAGTCACTGCCATGTTTACGGCATTTGTCACAACAATCCGATTCTTGCCGGTGGCGACAATTGCCGCACAGCAGCCCTCAACCGGCTCCACTCCCGATACACTGACCGAGACATCATTCGACGGACGCGATTCGCCCTGGTCATAGACCGCTGTCACCACATATCTGTGCTCGCCTTCGGGCACAAGGGCATCAACATAGGTAGTGGCGGCAACGGGTGAGTCATTGATTTTCTCTCCGTCGCGATAGATATTGTAGCCGAGCAACGACGGTGCTTCGGCTGCCACTGAGTAGGTTACATCGTCGATGCAGAAGATAAAGCGGTCGGCTGATATGCAGCGTATGGCGAAGTGCTTGGCTCCCTCAGGCAGCTCATATCCGTACTCCGTCCACTGTGCAGGCGTGTCGTGCACCTCGCCAAGGCTTATGAAGTCGGCAGGCACGGTACCCGCGGTTGAATAGAGCACTTCAAACTCCTCGCAGCCGTAGTCGGTAACATAGCTCTTGGCATAGAAGCTCACCCTCTGCGCCTCACCCGACAGTGCCGGCGAAATCAGCCAGTCGTCGTTTTGCGACGACGGCACTGAGAAGGATGCCATATACTTGTTGCCTGAATGGGCGGCAAATGTGCCGTTGAAGCCCTCATACGTTGCATCAAGCACAATGTAAGCCATTGCCGAGCCCGAACCGGGGAAACTTATTCCGCTTATGGGATAAGTAGCCTTTCCATCGGCATCTACAAAAGTCCATTCTCCTGAAGGATTGACTGCAAATGCCTCGAAGCCCTCAAAGCTCTCCGTAATCTCCCTGCTGCCCGAAACAGCCGTTTCGGGTACATTCCATGTGAGTGTAGTGCCTATGCCCTCCTCGTAGCGTGCCTCGAGGCCGCTTGCCGCCGGCACATTGGCGTGTGCTATCGCCACAGTTGCCTCCTCTGATGTGTTGTTGTCGGCAACCGCATCATCGGCAAGCACGACTTCAGCCCTATAGCTTACCTCATCGCTCCACAGGTGTGAGGCAGTCTCGGTGAACGTAACCGCCGTCTTTGCGCCTGCGGCAATCTCTGCTCCATTCGCCATTTCCTGCACTTGCTCTCCGTCGCGGTAGAGCTTCACGGCATATCCGCTCGCAGTTTTCAGTCCGTTGTTCACAAGCGTCACGCCTATTTTCACCTGCTCTCCCGGCTTCACCCTCGATGTTGCACTAATCGACTCCACTGCGAGGTCGTTATCGGCAGGCGTACCCACGAAGAAGTTGTCGAAGATGGTGTAGTCAAGGTTGACAACTGTCACCTTTATGGCTATTTGTATGGTCTTGCCCTTGAAGCCTGAGAGGTCAACAAGCCCTAAGTTCCACTTCATCTCCTCGCCCATAGTGCTGAACTTCTTGAGTGTAATCCACTCTCCGCCCACTTCGCGCGCAAGCACGTCGAAGGTGTTCATGCTGTCATCGAAAGTGACATACCAGAACTTGAACACCGGAGTCTCAAGGTCGCCAAGGTGGATTTTCCCCGACATCAGGCGGCTTACGCCCTCATTCTTCCCGTAGCACACCACTGCAACATTGTCGCCATTCTGTGCCGGTATTCCTGAATTGTCGTGTATCACGCTCCATATGATTTCGCTTCCCTCAAGCAGATTCATGCCCCATGCCGACACAAAATTGTCGCCAAACGGCTCACTGAAAGGCACCGTGTAGGGCGCGCCTATCGGAGCAAGTTCGGTGTAGGCATACTCCTCCTGATTGTAGCCTCTGTCGTTTGAGGCTATCACCGCATAGTACACGAATGTCTGTCCGTCGAGGTTGAACTGCTTTGTTAGGCTTGTAGCCGCTATTCTGTCGGCAAGGATTGTGTTGTCGCTGCTTACAATGGTATAAGTCACTGTAGCCGGGTCAATTTTCGTGCCGTGAATGTCGGTAGCCGGTGCATTCCAGGTGATAGTTACGAGTCCGGGAGTCTCGGTGCTCTCGGTGAACCGTGCGTTGGTGGGAGCGGCAGGCACGTCGACTCCCACAAAGACTGTCTCCTTTGCCACAAAGCCTGCTCCACTCGCATTGTAGGCCTGGACGGAATAGGTACAGTAGCCACTCGTTTCCAAATCATCTACAAATTCCAGCTCTGCACCGGGTGCAGGAGTCGCAAATGTCTTCACAAGCTTGCCGTCGCGCTTCACCTCAATCTTCTCCAATTCCGTAAGACGCTCGCCCGACACTGTCTTTTCTGGTGCCTTGAAGCTCACTGTAGCCTTGTTGGCTCCTTCAGAGTCGGTCGATGCTGCAAGATTTGTGGCAGCCTCAGGGGCTGTGAGCGAGAATCCCTCATCAATGAACAGATTGTCGATATAGAGATAGAACATATCGGCATCGCTACAGCCGTGCACGCCTATATAGTAAATTCCCGACTCCTCGGGCACGAAGTAGGTGCTGAGTGTGCTGGGAATGGCTGTGGTCAGGTCGGTCTTCGGAATGAGACTGATTGTCATTGCCTCGGCTGTGGGCGATGTGCCGGCACGAACCTCCACACGCTCCGAATACTTGTCGATATACACACGTGCATCTATCGACACTTTGTAGGTCTTGCCGGCTTCAAATGTGATGGCAGGAGCAATGAGCCAAGCGTCCATGGCAGCAGTTTCGCTATACATGAAGCGCAGCTCCCCTTTCGACAGCTCCCATGAGTTGCCGTCGTTGTTGCAGTTAATCTGAGTCAGGCCTGCGAGCGACGACTCGTCATCGAAGCCGTTGAAGTAGGGCAATGTTGCTGTGCCTATGGCAATGGCATTCGATGTGGCTATGGCTGAATAGTCATCACCGGCACTCACCTCCACCGTGTAGTACACGTTTTTGAGCGATTGCGATGTGTAAGGCTCTGTGAATGTGGTTTCTTCCTGCTTCTCGGCAACTACCGCAGCATCGGGGTAGCGTGTGACTGTGTAGCGCACTGCCGAAGCATCATAGTAGCCGCCGTTCTCGGTGGTGGTAGCAGCGTCCCACGATAGGCTCATTATGCCGTCGGTATAGGTTAGTGTAAGGTTGGCAACCGGTTTCAGATGGTCAACGCCCACAAACAGCGTAACCGACTCCGATGGTCCGTCGCCCGAGCTGTTGCTCACGTATGCGGCAACGACACGGTTGCCCGATGCTGCCACAGTTATAGGAACCGACACTGTAGCTCCGCTCTCGGTGGAGCCTGTTGCCGCCACCATTCCATCTACTGTCACCGTGTAGGTGAGCGAACCGGCAAGCGGTGAACCGTCGTAGCTCATTGTCGGGGCTGTGAACGTCACTGTGCCGCTCAATGAACCGTTGGCAAAGTCGGCTGCAAAGTTTTCAATCTTGCCGGGAGCTGCATTGTCGGTAGCGGGTTGTGCAAACCACGCTCCCACATACTCGTCGGTATTGTCGAATGTGAATAGCCGGGTGGCTGCGGCTGTATTGAGGTCAATCTCATAGAGAGCCGATTCGGTTGCGCCGCAATAGAGGTAGAAGTAGCGTCCCGTGGTCCGGTCGAATGCTGCCGATGCCTGATAATATGGAGCAAGACCGGTGGTACCCACCGAGGTGGATTCTCCTGTCGTCTTGTCGACCTTCATCAGGTTGCCGCTGAATGTCACCGCATAGATATAGCCGTCTGATGCCACTGCACAGGCGTTCCATGGGTCGGTAATCGGGGCTATTTCAGTGGTTGAGATGGTTTCAGGGTCATAGATTCCGAGAACATAGCCCGTGAGGCTACTGTTGTAGAAACAGCCGTAGGCATTGCCTGTCGTTTCATCGTAGGCAAAGTCGGAAGCGTAGGTGGTGATGTCGCCGCCATAGTTGTTGGTGCTGATGATTTCCCATGTCGTGGCATCAAACACTTTGTTCGTAATAAAGTAGGCACTACCGTATGAATTCATCTGCACGGTGTAGTATTTGCCGTCGGCATAGTAGCCGGCTTGCACATCGAAGTTGTTGCTCTGTGCTACCGGAACAATCGAAGTGCCGTCGGTGGCGATGGAGTAGATTCCAAACTCAGGTGAACTGTTAGTCCACGTGGAGCGGTAGATGCATACAGCATTAAGCGTGGGTACACTTCCGTCGGATTGCGGCACACCGATGGATTGCTGCATCAGTCGCGACAGATTGAGCTTGTTGTGGCTGATTTGTGTAAATCGCTGGGCTGAACTGCCGGAATGCCGTGTACGGAACATTGCAAATCCATAGTCGTCGGTCAATTCCTTTTGCCCTTTCACTTTTGCCGTCAAGGCGTCTTGTGTGGCTCGTTTTGCCACTACACTGCCTGTCGCGGCATTTGCGCCAAGCGTCACCGTCAGTGCAGCGACGAGCGAAAGCAGGCGTACTACAGGTATCTTCATATCTCACTTTTCAAGGGGTGCTTTCACGGTTATCATTAGCTCCGCTGCGGAACAAGCTCCCCATAAAATATTTCCGGAGCGGCGCGATTGGTTAGTTGTCATCTGTGTGTATGGTATTTGCTTGTAATTGTGTGTTTTGCGTGGCATATCCTTTCTAAGCGATGGATTTATGCAACCAAAATAAGCTTAACCATCATTATTTTGCCTCAAATTTACACATTTTTCCGCATTTTGGCATTGCAAATATGAAAAAATTCGACAAACTTCCCTTACTTGCCGACATTTTCACAACAAAAGAGGGTGGATTGACTCAACCCACCCTCAAATGAAATTCCATTTCAAATTACAGCCTATTTCACGATAACTTTCTCTACTTTCTTGCCTGCCTTGACAACGTAGATGCCTTCAGCTACAGGAATATTCATTGCGTTGCTTCCCTTGCCGGCATATACGGTGCGGCCGTCAACCGATACCACGCTCACTGCCAGTCCTTCGGCATTGGCAATGTTGATTACGTTCTTGCCGGTGGCAATCTTGGCAACCTTAGTGGCAATGCCATCAACGCCCGACACGATTGCTGATACCTCATTCGAAGCCTGCGACTCGCCAAGGTCGTAAACCACAGTTACCACATACTTGTGTTCACCTTCAGCCAAATTGTCGTCGACGTAGCTGGTGTCAGCAACAGGTGCCTCGTTAATCTTCACGCCATCACGATATACGTTGTAGCCGAGAATTGTCGGAACAACCACTGCCTTCTCAAACGATACATCATCAACCAAGAAGATGAAGCGGTCGTTCGATACGCAGCGTATTGCGAAATACTTGGCTCCCTCGGGCAGATTATAGCTGTACTCGGTCCAGTCCTTAGGAACTGAGTGGTCCTCGGCAAGTTTCACGAAGTCGGATATTTCCTTGCCGCTTGTCGAGTAGTAGAACTCAAACTCCTCATTGCCGTAAGAAATTGTGTAGCTCTTTGCCCAGAACTTCACCGTCTGTGCAATGCCCGGCAATTCGGGTGAAATCATCCAGTCGTCGTTGGCAGGATCGGTTGCTGCAAACGATGCAAGATACTTGTTGCCCGAATGTGCTGCAAACGATTGGCCGAATTCAGAGTAAGTGGCATCAAGAACGATGTATGCCATAGGCTGCTCAGAGCCTTCGAACTCAAGCTCCTCAATACCGTAAGTTCCTGATCCGTCAACATCGACGAATGTCCACTCACCATCGGGATTGATTGCAAACGACTCAAATTCCTCAAAGCCCTCGTTAACGGCTTCTGATGAACCTGCCTCAGGCAGTACCGGTGCCGACCAATCGAGGGTGACTGATCCGTCACCTGCTACGAGCAACAGGTCGTCGACAACCGGCAGATTGTTCTTCACAATAGCCACCTTCGCGTCTTCTGAGCTGTTGTTGCCATTGTCCTCATCAGCGTTCCACTCTATTTCGGCAGAGTAAGTCACATCGTCCCAGAGCGGTGTTGCAGTTTCGGTGATTGAAACCATAGCTGAGCTTCCTACTGCTATTGCTTCAGTTGCCTCCACTTTCTTCACAAGTTCGCCATCGCGATAGAAGTTTACGCTATAGCCTTCAGCATCAAGCAGTCCGACGTTTTCAATCTCTACACTCACTGTGAACGGCTCATTCGGAGCTATCTTGGCAGGTGCAGCAATCGACTTCATTGCGAGGTCGTTATTAAGAGGCTTGCCGATGAAGAAGTTGTCGAAGATGGTGTAAATCATGTTCACCGCTTTAGCGCGGATAGCAACCTGAACGGATTTGCCGGTGTAAGCCGAAAGGTCGACGAGTGCCATGTTCCATGCAACGACATCACCATCGGTTCCGAATTGCTTGAGCACGTTCCACTCGCCATTCATTTCGCGTGCAAGCACCTCAAATGTGTTTTCGCTGCCTGGAACGGTTGCATACCAGAACTTGAATGCCGGAGCTTCAACGTCCTTGAGGTCAACCTTGCCCGACATAACCATCGACTCTTCGTCGGGAGCACCGGCCTTGAGAGCAAGCATCACGCCATCGCCATTTTGCGACTGAATGCTCTCATCATCATTGATGAATGTCCATGTAGGCATTCCGACAATATTCTCAGTACCCCAATTGTAGGCAAGCTCGCCATTGAACGGCTCAACCAGCGGAGTTGCATAAGGAGTTCCCACCGGCTTCATCTCCGAGTAAGCATACTTGATAGAGTTCTCACCCTTGTCGCTCGAAACAATCAGTCCGAAGTAGACAAATTCTTGTCCTTGAGTCAAAGCTGTAGTAGTGTAGGAAGTTCCTGTCACACCCTCTGCAATGATTGTATTGGTGTTGTCGAGAACTACGTAGCTCAATGTGCTTTGGTCGATTGGCGTACCGTGGATATCGGTAGTCGGTGCGTCCCATGTGAGTGTCACCTTACCAAGTGTTGTCTCGCTCTCGGTGAATGTGAAGTTGGTCGGGAGTGCCGGAATGTCAATTCCGATGAAATTCGATGCGCTTACTGCCTCTCCTTCGCCCTCCTCATTGTAGGCAATCACGGTGTAGGTGTAGTTGCCGTCGGCTCCTACCTCATCAACGAATGAACATTCTGAGCCAACTGCCGGTGCGTCGAATGTCTTGACAACATCGCCATCGCGGAGTGCTTCAATCTTGGTGATTGCTGCAAGAGCGTCACCGCTGATAGCCTTGGTCGGTGCAGTGAAGCTTACTGTAGGCTTGGTTGCTCCTGCTGCATCGTTAGCCACCTTGAGGTTGGTAACTGCTGCCGG
Source organism: uncultured Prevotellaceae bacterium (assembly GCA_945983195.1). Lineage (GTDB taxonomy): Bacteria > Bacteroidota > Bacteroidia > Bacteroidales > Muribaculaceae > CALZFJ01. The sequence goes on from CAMFSS010000002.1 coordinate 16,169, forward strand.
TGCACCGGTCGACTTGCCCGATTCAATCTTCAGGTTGTCGACAAAGACGTAATACATGTCGGCATCGCTGCAACCGTGGATTCCGATGTAGTATTCGCCTGAAGTCTCAGGGATAAGCACTGCGGTAAATGTCTGGGCTACCGATGATTCAAGCACCGTCTTCGGAATGAGCGAGATTGTCATTGCATCTGCTGTAGCCTCTGTGCCTGCGCAAAGCTCGAATCGCTCGGGATAGTAGCTTGAGTTGGCACGTGCATCAATCGAGATGTTGTACACCTTGCCTGCTTCGAGCTGAATCTTCGGAGTTATGAGCCAAGCGTCCATGTCAGCATCTGAATTGTATTTGAAGCGTGCTTCACCGCCTACGAGTTCCCACATCTGGCCGTCGCCGTTAAGGTTGATTTGAGTGTAGCCCTCAAGAGCGCCTTCGGCATCGAAGTCGTTGCCGTAAGGAGGCACGATGATACCGAGCGATACGGCATTCGATGGTGTTGCTGCCGACTGTTCGCCATTGTAGGATACTGCCACTGTGTAGTACAGGCTGACAAACGACTCACTTGCATAGCTTTCAGTAAATGTAGTCTCCTTTTGGTTCTCCGACACTACCACCGCGTCGGGATAGCGGGTCACAGTGTAGCTGACTCCGGCGGGGTCGAAGTAGCCGCCATTCACTGTTGCACTGGCTGCATCCCATGTGAGGGTCGAAACTCCATTGCTATAGTTGAGAGCCACATTATCCACAGGCAGAAGCATGTCGATGCCGATGAAGAGTGTGACGGTAGCCTTCGGGCTGCTACCTACGCTGTTGGCAACGCTTGCGCCAATCTTGTGGTTGCCCGATGCAGCTACGCTGACTTCGGTCTCTACCGTAGCTCCATATTCCGTTGCACCCGATGCTATCTCCTCTCCGTCGCAAGTGATTGAGTAGGTGAGTGCTCCTGTTGCGGCTGTGCCGTCGAAGAGTGTAGTAGGAGCAGTGAACGATACTTTTCCTGAGAGTGAACCCTCATTGAAGTCTACTGCGAAGTCGCTCAATGCTGCCGGTGCGCCGTCCTCGGCAAGTGGTGCAGGAACCCATGCGCCTACATACTCGTCGTAGTCGGGGAAGTCGAACAGCTTGGTAGCCTCGGCTGTAGCAAGATTAACCTCATACATTGCCGCCTCTTCATCGTTGCTTATCATTTGGAAGAAGCGGCCTGTCTTCTTGTCGAATGCAGCCGACGATATGTATTGCGGTGCCATTCCGGTGTCCCCGATTGTTGTTGCGGCACCGTTAGTCTTGTCGACTTTCAGGAGCGCACCATTTGCGTCGATTGCATAGATATATCCGTCGGCTCCAAATGCGCAGCCGTTCCAAGAGGTCTCAACTGCACAGATTTCAGTGGTCGTAAATGTTTCGGGGTCGAATGCTCCGAAGTTGTAACCCGACATGTCGGAATTGAAGAATGTTCCGTATGCCTTGCCGGTTACCTCGTCATAGGCGAAATCGGTTGCTACGAGTGTCATGTCATCGCCGTATTCGCTTGTTTGGAGGAGCTCACCTGTGGTGGCATCAAACACCAGATTCTGCACGAAATACATTCCAAAGAATTGGAAAAACGAAACTGCATAGAACTTGCCGTCGGCATAGAAGCCCGAAGTTACGGCATAATCATCGCCCTGGGCAATTGGTGAAATTGCGGTTCCATCGGTAGCAATTGAGTATAGACCATATTCACTGTACTCATCTGTCCATGAATCACGGTAGATACATACTCCGTTGACCACCGGTACGTAAGCACCCATCAAGGCAGGTGCCTTTCTCATTCCAAACTTTATGAGTCCGGGCTTGCTGTAGTTGATGTGTGAAAATAGGTTGGTTCTCTTGCCGATTTTGCGCTTGGTTGGCATCTCGACTTTTTTGTCGGCTCTAACCGACAGCTTTTGTGTTAATTGATGCGTTCCGGCTTTTGCCGGTCCCGCCTTCTTTGCAAGCACATCGGCACCATTGGCGGTGCTGAGCGAAAATGCTAATACGAATGCTGCAAAGATTGAGACAAAACGTAATGCTGTCTTTTTCATAATGCACTGTTAAGGAGCTATGATTCTTTATTCACCGCCACCGGAAGAAGCTCCCATAAATTCCGGAGCGATGCCTTATAATATTGTTGTGAAGTGTATTCTGTTAAGAATATTAACCTATTACAACCTTACAAAAATATACAAATATATAAATATGTAACTAAATTGGCGATATTTCATATATTTTGCCGCAAATATACACATAATTCTAATAAAATGACAGCATGGCAAATTACAACATATAAATTTAAGTAATTTTAACTCTATCAACCTGCGTTTTTTATAGACAAAGAGGAGCGACACCCTCATCGAGTATCGCTCCTCGCTGCCTAATTAACCAATCTTTTATACCAAAGGGTACGAGCGCTATGCGGTTTGGGGAAAACTCGCACCCATAAGATTAAGGCTTTTTCTCTTAATCTTATATCCTTTGATTCCCTAAAATCAATGTCTTCTATTTCAAAATGCCCGTTGATAGCACGCAGGCTTCATCGGGGCATTAAATCAATTCAGTGTAAATGTGGCTGTCTGCACATTGCGGCTGTCGCCACCCACCATCACCTGGAAGTCGCCCGGCTCACACACCAGCTCTATGTTGCTGTTGTAGAACTTCAGCAAGTCGGCGGTAATCTCAAATGTCACGTCGCGGCTCTCGCCCTTCTTCAGCGTCACGCGCTCGAAGCCCTTAAGCTCCTTCACGGGGCGCGAAATGCTGCCCACCATGTCGCGAATGTAGAGCTGCACCACCTCAGTGCCGTCGTAGTTGCCGGTGTTGGTCACCTTCACTGTGGCTGTAATCTTGCCGCTCTCGTCCATTGTGGTGTTGTCGAGCGTAAGGTCACCATAGGTGAATGTAGTGTACGACAGTCCGTAGCCAAACGGATAGAGAGGGTCGTTGTCCACGTCGAGATAGTTGCTGCAGAACTTCGAGAACCACTTCTCAGCCGGACGGCCGCTGTTCACGTCATTTTCCTAGAGCCGCAGCCGTCCCACCGCAGTCGCGAACGATTCCGTGAGCTTGCCCGAAGGAACCTTGTCGCCAAAGAGCACGTCGCAGATGGCATCGGCAGCCTCCGAGCCGCCAAACCACACCTGGAGTATTGCCGGGAGATTCTCGTTCTCCCAGTTCATCACTGTGGCACGACCTGCAAAGTTGAGCATCACTATGGGCTTGCCGGTCTTCTTCAGTGCCTTCAAGAGGTCGAGCTGTGCATCGGGCAGGTCGAGATTGCTGCGCGAGCTGCACTCGCCGCTGAACTCCGACGACTCACCGCCGGCAAACACTATCACATCGGCTCGCTGTGCCACGCTCAGTGCCTCGGCACGCATTGCCTCGGCTGAACGCGGGTCGCGCATCTCACGACCGAACATTGTGGCATTTGCCTCAAGCGTTGCATCGTAGCACAAGTTGCTTCCCTTGGCATAGAGCACCTCAGCCTTGCCGGCTACGGCATCTTTCATGCCCTCAAGCAGCGACTTGTAGCGATCGCTCACGGCTGCCACGCTCCATGTGCCCGGCATATTCGCCTTGGTGTCGGCAAGCGGGCCGATAAGGGCAATGCAACCCTTTCGCTGAAGCGGAAGCAGATTGCCCTCGTTCTTCAGGAGCACAAATGTCTCAGCTGCGATTTCACGTGCCACTGCACGGTTCTCTGCCGTGAACACCTCCTGCTTGGGACGCTCCACATTGCAGTATTTATACGGATCGTCAAACAAGCCGAGCTTGTATTTTGCCTCAAGTATGCGGCGGCAAGCCTTGTTGATATCCTCCTCAGTGACCTTGCCCTCCTGGAGCGACTTCTCAAGTGTGCCCATGAAGCCGTCGGCTACCATGTCCATATCCGTTCCGGCTTTCAGAGCGAGTGCCGACACTTGCTGAAGGTCGCCCATGCCGTGGGCAATCATCTCGGAGATGGCGGTGAAGTCGGTTACGACGAAGCCGTTGAAGCCCCACATGTCGCGGAGCACATCGGTCATAAGCCACTTGTTGCCGGTTGCCGGAATGCCGTCAACCACATTGAACGACGACATAACCGACCCTGCACCTGCCTCTACGGCAGCCTTGTAAGGCTCAAAGTAGCCGTTGAACATCGTCACGCGGCTCATGTCCACTGTGTTGTAGTCACGGCCTGCCTCAGGTGCTCCATAGAGTGCGAAATGCTTCACGCAAGCCATGATTGTGGCTGAATCCTGAAGGTTGTCACCCTGATAGCCCTTCACCATGGCACGTGCAATGGCTGCACCGAGGAATGGGTCTTCGCCCGAGCCTTCGCTCTGGCGGCCCCAGCGCGGTTCACGGCAAATGTCTACCATCGGGCTGAAAGTCCAGCATATACCGTCGGCACTCGCCTCACGGGCGGCAATCTGTGCCGACTTCTCGATTGCTTCCATATCCCAACTGCACGAGAGCGCAAGTGGAATGGGGAAAACAGTTTCATAGCCGTGAATCACGTCCATTCCGAAGATAAGCGGAATGTGAAGGCGGCTCTCCTCCACTGCCAAGCGCTGCACCTCGCGGATTTTCTCCACACCTTTCAGGTTGAAGAGTCCACCCACCTCGCCGGCCTTGATTTTCTCGGCGATATTGCTGCTTTTGGCCTGTCCGGTTACAATGTCACCCGTAACGGGAAGGTTGAGCTGACCTATCTTCTCATGAAGCGTCATCTGCCCCATCAGGTCATCAACGAAGCGGTCCATTTCGGCATCACCGCTGCCACCATTGCTTTGGCACGCTGTGAGAGCAGTTGCAGCCACAACGGCTGCCATCATAAATTTATTCAATTTCATATCTTTAATTTCTATTTTTTATCATTTCAAAAAAAATTTTTCACTTCGTCAGACAAGTCCGACTCGTCTGACTGGTCCGACACCCCCTCACGTCACTTTGCCACCGTGAAACCGAGCTTCTTAAGTCCTGCCTGCACCTCCTCGCAGCTCATGAAGAGCTTCCATAGCAAGCCGGTACGGTAGTTCTCAATCATCGGGGCTATTGAGCACTGGTCGATTGCAAGATAGTGCGGTTTGGTCCAGTTAGCTTCCTCTGAGAAAGCATCATAGAAGCCATATTTGCCCCAAATCCATTCACCCTTGGCGTAGAAGCCCTTGAGTGCTGCCATCGACTCCTCAGGTGTGTAGGGGAACGACGACAGTGCAGCCGTAGGAGTAATCACACCGCGGTCGTTGCCGGGGCTGTGTGCCGTGTAGCCGTCGATAGTGTAGCTTGCTGTGAGTCCCCAGCAGTCTTTGCCGTAGCCCTTATACCCCTTGGGGTTAGCCACACAGTAGCGGTAGTCGCTCAGTGCATGGTTGCGCACCACATTCCAGTAGTTGGCATATTGGTCGCTGAGATTGCGCGGGTCGAGTCCTATGTAGGAGTAGTGTGCCCAGAAAAGCGGTCCACCGGTCTCCTCGGCGTAGTTGTGCTTCAGTTCAAGAGGCAGGTCGTAGAATTTCGCATCACTCTTGATGCCGCCGCTGCGTGCCCAGCCCTTGTGGTAGCACTCTGCCGGAACGGTGTGTGTGGGCGATGCCGCCGCAAGGATATACACTATGAGGCACTCATTATAGCCCTCAAGAGGGAAATTCATCTCCCAGCCGTATTCGGGCGACCAGTGCCAGTAGATTACGCTCTCGCCGCCTTTTGTGTACCAGTCGAATTCCATTTCGCGCCACAGCTTGTCGATTTTCTCGGCAAGTGCCTTCTCTTCGTCGTTGCCGGCACGGAAATACTGGCGCACGCACAGCAGGCTCTCCATAAGGAAGCAGCTCTCCACCAGGTCACCGCCATTGTCCTTCTGTCCGAATGGCTTCACCTTGCCCGTGGGACCGTCGAGCCAGTGCGGCCACACGCCGTGGAAGCGGTCGGCCTTGGCAAGATAGTCTACAATCTTAGTGAGTCGCTTCACGCCCTCCTCACGGCTCACAAAGCCGCGGTCGATAGCAGCGAGCACTCCGGCGATGCCGAAGCCGCTGCCGCCGGTGGTCACCACGTCCTTGTCATTCTGGGGATAGTCACCATCAAGGTGTATGCGCTCGCAGGCGAGTCCCGAGGTAGCCTCGGCTCCTTCCCACATATAGTTGAAGTGAACCTTCTGTATGTAGTCGAGCAACTCATCTTCGCTGGCAAACTCAGCAGGGCGATTCGTTTCCTGCTGTGCCGCATCGTCACTGTTTCCGCTCTTGCTTGAGCCGGAGCAGGAAGCAACGAATAACGTCACCGCTAACATTATAGTGATATTCAAAAATCTGTTCATCATATACTTATAAGTTGGTCGAGGCATGGCACTTCCACGTGCCTGAATTATCGTTTCCGACAACAATTTCCATTGGTTATTTAAAAAGTGCCTCTAAGTTAGTAATTATTTTTGGGAAATGCAAGTTTTTTACTGTTTTAATATTTTCGACATCTCCGAACAGCCGGTTTCGCCCAGTGCCTCGATTGCAAAATAGTAGTCGGTGCCCAGATCGAGACCGCGGAGGTCGTACTCACACTCGCCGTTCACGGTGATGCAGTGGTAGAGCTTGTCGGGGGCGATGCCATAGCGTATGTTGTAGCCGTAGGCACGCTCCGAGGGCTTCCACGTAATCATGCAGTTGCGCATGTCCTTCTTGTCGCGTACCACCTTGAAGCCCTTCACCGCAGTGGGTGCCTCACCTTCGGCAATGCCAAACACGCGCAGGTCGCTCAGGCAGAAGTTGCCCGAGGGCATGTGCAGGTTCTCCACCTTCAGGTAGCGCGCACGCAGCGGCTGGCGCAGCTCCACATAGTCGTGTGGCACATCGCGGTCGTTGTTGCTCTTGTCCACCACAAGTTCCCATTCGCTGCCGTCGCTTGAGGCATAGATGCGATACTGGTGGTAGAGGTCGTTGGCGCGGTTGTGCTGCACGGTCATGAAGTCGTAGTAGTTAAGCTGGATTGCACGAATCTCCTTCACCGCATCAAGGTCAATCTTCACCCATTCGCCGGGTTTGCCGGTCTTGGCAGCCCAGATGGTGCGTATGTTCTCGTCGGTGATGTTGCGCGGGGCGAGTGAGTCGTCCTCGGCAGTGCTCGATGCCTCCACTTTCTTGCCATAAGAGAGGAGCATCCAGCCTGTGAAGCGGTCGGTGCCGGCAATGGTGCGCTCAGAGTTCCAGCAAGGATAGTCACCAAATGACGTGTTGCAGTACATCACGCCGTCGGCATCGAATCCCACAGGATAAAGCCCTATGCGACGCTCAAACTTATACTTCAGCGAGAGCATGCAAGTGCCCACATGCCAGTAGTTGCCCTTTGCATCGCACCAAGTGCCGCCGTGCCCCACACCCTGCACAAATCCTCCGGGCTTGTAGCTCATCGGGTTGTGCTTCTGATAGGCGAAGGGACCGAGCGGGCTGTCGCTCACATACACGCCGTCGGCATACACCTTGAATTCCGTTCCAGGTGCGCCATATTGCAGATAGTATTTGCCGTCATGCTTGGTCATGTAGGCACCCTCGGTGAAGGGCGCGAGCGTAACCTCATCGTCGTTGTTCATGCCGAAGCGTTCCCAGCCGTGCTGCTTGGGGTGCAGTGCCACCACATCGTGAATCTTGCTGATGGGGCGGAAGTCGTCGCGGCTCACCTGCACGGCTTTCAGCGGATATTCGTTGCTTGAACCGTAATATTCGTAGAGCTTGCCGTCGTCGTCGAGGAAGAGACACGGGTCCCAAGTGGGAATGGTGTTGCGCTCCACCACGCGGCGGAAACGTCCGCTGAATGGCTCGGTGGTGTACCAGATGGGCAGTCCCTCGTAGGTAGAGCCGGTGTAGAAGAGCGTGTCGCCGCACACGAATGCTGCAGGGGCACACTGGTCATCGTCGGTAGGCTTGCGCTGGAACGATGCCGGGGCAAATTCCCAGTCACTCATGTTTCGGGAGTAGTGGAAACCACCCTGATTGGTCGAACAGAGCATATTGGTGACCTTGTAGTAGAGTCCCATAGGGTCAGCCGACGAGCGGAACGAACCGTGCGGGCGCACATTGTTGTTGTAAGGCTCGTAGTTGTAGCTGATGTTCATCGGATTGCAGTAGGTGTGCGTGCCGCAGTCGTCGGGGTCAAACCAGCGTGTAGCCACAGCCTTGGTACGCTGCACCGCCTTGCCCGTGTAGGGCGTAAGCGTGACATTCACCTCACGCTGCTCCACTTCGCGAATCACGCTGCCGAACTCCTTGCCGGGGTAGTACACATAGATGTGGCGGTCGCCGTCGGTACACTTGAGCGTGTAGCGGCCCGCAGCATCGGTGTTGCAGTGCACAGGCGAGCTGAAGAACATCACTGTGGCTCCTTCGAGAGGCTTACCCTGCTCATCGGTGACAGTGCCGCTTATGTGATATTCCTTGTGTACGGGGATGTAGTAGTCGCTCACTTGTCCTTTCACCACCTTTATTGAGTCGCCCTGAGCATTTGCCGCAATGGAGGGTGCTGCCATAATGCTGCACACTGCTGCCAGTTTCAGCATTAAGCCTGATATTGTTTTTTGTAGCATAAGCAAATGATTCGGTTTCGTTTTTTTTAGGTGTATTTTTATGGAAAAGTGCGCCGTAACGTCAGGCAAAATGCCTTGGTATCGGCGCACCTTCAAATTAAAACCAATCTGTGTTGTATAGTGTTAATACCTAATGGGAATGTTATTCGTCCTTAGGCTCGTTGGCAAGGCTTGGAATGTTGCTGCTCTGCTCGAATGGGATAGGATAGTAGGTCTTTGAAGCGTCCCAACCCTTGAGGGTAGAAGCTGCCTTTCCGCGACGGATAAGGTCGTTGTAACGCTCTCCCCACTCGCAGCACAGCTCCATGCGGCGCTCGTCGAGAATGTTGTCGATAGTCACGGTGCTGAGGGTAGGCATTCCGGCACGTGTGCGCACGAGGTTGAACGGAGTCACTGCATCGCCGCCCACTTCAAGGCAAGCCTCGGCGTTCATCAGCAGTACGTCGGCATAGCGGAGGATGCGCACGTTGTTGTTTGAGCCATATTTTGTGCGGCCTTCGGTGAGCTGGTGGCTCGGAGTGTAAGCCTTTCCGTTCCAGCAGTCGGTCTGAGTGGGGTTCTGGAGCGGGCGGATTACGTCGCCGCTCGGAGTAGTGCTTCCTGCAAGGAGGAACGATGTAGTGGCACGGATACCCTCACCGCGGGCTGCAGCCCAGTCGCGGAACTCCTTGTAGAGTCCGATGAAGCCCCAGCCTGAGATGTTGCCGTTGTTGGCGGGTCCCTGGAATACAAACCACTGGTCGGCATCTACCATGTCGCCCGAGCCATTGCCGAAGTCGGTGCACTGGCACTCGAAGAGCGACTCGTTGCAGAGCTTGCCGGGTATCTTGAAGAGGTTGTAATAGTCGTCGTAGAGTTCAAACTTTTTGCTGCTGATGATTTTGTCGGTAAGTTCCTTTACCTTTGCATAGTTGCCCATGTTGAGATATACCTTAGCTGCGAGAGCCATTGCCGAGTAGGCAGTCACGGCACCGAAGTGGTTGCTCTCGTTGGGGCGGATAAGCGGCATGTTGGTGTAGCCATACTCAAGGTCCTCAAGCATATAGCGGTTCACGGCATCGATAGTCGAGCGGGTCATGTCGGTCTGGCTGTTAGAGCGCAGGATAGTCACGGCACCGAAGCCCTGCACGAGGCGATAGTAGGCGTAGGCGCGGAGGAATCGTACTTCACCGCAGTAGGTGTAGTAGTTCTTCATGTCGGCATCGCTCTTGATGTTCTCGGCATAGCTGTCGAGCGATTCAAGTGCGGCATTAGCCACTTTAATCATACCATAATACTGGTTCCACATCTCGTTCAAGCCCCAGAAGGAGTTGTCGTAGTTGTAGTTGCCCATATCTACCAGAGTAGCCTGGTCATCAACACGTCCCGACCACACATCGTCGTCGCGGATGATAGAGAGAGGCCAGATAACCCAGTGCATGCCACCGGTGCGCAGCTTTGCATACACACCCGATACAGGCATATACATATTGTCTAAGTTGGTGAAATCCACGCTGTTTTCCGGGACGCTGTTCTCCGGCTCTTTGTCGAGGAAGTCGCACGATGTAGTTGCAAGCAGCATTGCCGGCAACGCATATAATAATGCTTTTTTAAGAATATTCATTGTTCTCAATTTTTTTTGTTGTTTTTTACTTTTATATTTTGAGGTTCTTCAGCAAGAAGTCAAGCCACTATGGTAGTACCGCATCTTGCATCTTGCCTCATTTAGAAATCGATTTGCACACCGAGTGTGTAGGTCGAAGTCAATGGATAAACCTCTACGTCCCAGCCTTCTGCATCGCTAAGCTCAGGAGTGAAGGCGTTGGCTTTGAAAGTGGTGAATGGACGGTCGGCGGTTACACTCACGCGGATACCCGGCAAAGTGTAGTTGCCCATCTTGATGTTGCGGAAGTTGTAGGCAAGTGTGATGTTCTGGATGCGGAAGTAGTCGGCGCTCTCCACGAAGTAGGAGTTCACTTTCTGGTCGCTCACGTTCCAGCCCTTCACGAGTGCTGCAGCCGACGGGTGCTCGTTGGTTGAGCCTTCGCCTGTCCAGCGGTTAGTGTATTGAGCCTCGTCGAAGTTGAAGTTTGATTGAGAGTAGCGCAAAGCACGCTTGCGGTTATACATCTGTGCGCCTGCCTGGCCGTAGGTGGTAAGTTCAAAGTCGAGGTTCTTCCAGCTCAAGCCGAAGTTGAGTCCGTAGGTAAGGTTAGGAATGTAGGCACCGAGAGTCTGGCGGTCGTTGCCGTCGATTACACCATCCTTGTTCACGTCTTCATACTTGAAGTCGCCCGGTACGAGACCGTTAGCCACAGCTACGGGGTCGGCTGCACACTCAGCATCGTTCTGATATACGCCCACCACCTTGAAGCCGTAGAAAGAGTTCATTTCCTCGCCTACCATGTTAATGGTCTTGCCGCCCTTCACGTAGGCGGTACCGCCAAGGTCTTTCACCTCGTTCTTGAGGAATGAGAGGTTGAGACCGATGCTATACTTGAAGTCGTTGCCGATGCGGTCGCTCCAGTTAGCCGAAATATCGAAACCGGTGTTGAGGATTTCACCGTAGTTGCCGGCAAGCACATCGTTGCTGAAGGGGAGGCGCGGTGAAATCACGGCACGCTTGGTCATGCGGTAATACCAGTCGAGGTCCACGTTCAAGCGGTTATTGAGGGTCGAGAAGTTCACACCCACGTTGGTTTCATCTACAAGCTCCCACTTGAGGTAGCTGAAGTAAGATGTATTCTGGAAGCCCGGGATTGTGGTGTTGCCGAATACGCCCGATGCACTGTTACCTGTGGAAATCGAAGCGAAGCCGTCGCTTGCAGCCACGTGGTCGTTACCGAGGCGGCCCCAGCTTGCACGCAGTTTCAAGTAGTCAAGCACTTTCTGGTCCTGCATGAACGACTCTTGGCTCATTACCCATGATGCACCTACCGATGGGAAGGAGCCCCACTTCTCCTGATACTTCGAAGAACCGTCGGCACGCATTGTGAACATGAGGAGGTACTTGCCTGCGTAGTCGTAGTTCAAGCGGGCGAAGTACGACTGTCCGCGGTAGCAGTATCCGTCGTCGCCGAGTGTCACGCCGTCGGCATCACCCTGGCTCAGATACAAGTATTCATCCTTGCCTTCGGGTACGTTCGAAGCCTTGCCCCACATGTAGCGGTATTGCTGCTGGCGCATAGAGTAGCCGAGCATTGCACCCACCTTGTGGTCGCCGAAGCGGTCGTTGTAGGTAAGGGTGTTATCCCAGATGTAGTTGTAGTAGTTTGTAGTGGATTTTGTGAGTTCAGAAACACTCTTCTGCTGCCAACTGCTCACATAGTAGGGCTTGATGTAGGTGCGTCCGCGAGTTCCTGTGTAATCATAGCTGTAGCTTGTCTTGAAATTCAGTTTTTCGGGGAGTATGTTGAATTGTGCGTAGAAGTTGCTGAGCACTTGGTAGTTCTCGTTGCGGCTGTTGTTGTATTGGGCAGTTGCAACGGGGTTGTAGAAGTTGCTTGTGAAGCCCACGCTTGCAGGAGAAGCGAATTTCTCGGGTGTAGCCTCTACATTGTTTTCGTCATACACCGGATAGATAGAAGGAGCGTTGAAAGCCTCTTTCCATGCCGAGTTGTTCGGGAGAATCTGTGTAGAGTTGCTGAATACGCCGTTGAATCCCACCTTCAGCCAGCTTGTTGCATCGTAGTCAACAGCTGCGCGGAAGTTCATGCGCTTGTAGTTGTTGTCGGCGTCCATGATACCATCCTGGTAGAGGTAGCTCACGCCGAGAGAATAGACAGCCTTCTCCGAGCCGCCGCTGATGCCGAGGCTGTGGTTGGTGATTACAGCCTTGCGGAGCAATTCGTTGTACCAGTCGGTGTTGGCACCGTAGGTCCAGTTGTGGAAATCTGCGTCGGCGTAGCTGCCTCCGTAGCGGTCGATTGAAGCCTTCATTGTCGATACGTAGGCGTCATAGTTGGCTTCGAGAAGCATTGTGGCATACTGCTGCGAGTTTGCCATCTTCAGCACGTTGGTAGCCGACTGGACTCCCACATAACCGTTGTAGGTGATTTTGGCGTTCTGGTTGCGCTTTCCTTTCTTGGTGGTGATGATTACCACACCATTTGCTGCGCGTACACCATAGATGGCTGCTGCCGATGCGTCCTTGAGCACCGACATTTCCTGAATGTCGCTGTTGTTGAGGAAGTTGATGTCGTCGTAGAACATACCATCAACCACATAGAGCGGTGAGCTGTTGGTGAATGAGCCTGTACCGCGGATTGATACGCGTGGACCCGAACCCGGAGTTCCGCTGTTCACCACATTCACACCTGCCACTTTTCCCTGCATGGCAGCCATAGGCGAAGTTGCCGGAACTGAGAGAAGCTCCTCTCCCTTCACCACTGTGATAGGCGAGGTAAGGTCCTTGGCTTTGGCTGCACCATAACCGATTACTACCACCTCATCGAGCTTCTGGAGGTCGTCCTCAAGTGTTACGTTGATTGTTGTGTCGGTAGCTTTGACCTCTTTGGTCTTCATACCGATGTAAGAGAATGTAATTACCGCATTGTCGGGAACATTTTTCAGTTCATAGTTTCCGTCGAAGTCGGTCACTGCTCCGGTGGTTGTGCCGTTCACTTGCACACTCGCACCAATTACGGGTTGGTTGCTCTGGTCGAGAACCACTCCTATTACTGTCTTAGGCGCTGCCCTCGCTCTGGCTACACCGGCCAAGTCGAGTAACACAGATAGAATTCTTTTCTTCATTTTGTTGAAAGTTTTGGTTAAATGTTTAAGGTGATTGCTTTCGCTTTCGGCTGCAAAATTGCGAACTCTCTTTTAAGGCGCAAAATTTTGCAGTACTACCTTACCACTACACCCACTTTAGACACTACGTTTTTACTACGTTTCCCACGTCTTAATTATTGTGCATCAGGCATATATCTCTGAAAATTTTTTCATACTGCATCACCGCCTACGACACTGCTTTTTATTGTGGCATCCGCTTTTTTCTTGAATAAAAAATTGCAATTATAAGTTTTTTTCCTACCTTTGCGCCCGAATACCGCACCATAAATTATTGCCCAAGACCATTAATTTTATGAAACATAAAGCTTCAGTCAGCCTCATTACTGTCGTATTGGCATTTGCATTCTTTTCCGGGTCATTCAATTCCCGGGCGGCTTCTTTTTTGCCTATCGTCACCAATTATGCTGCCGCCGACTACAATGCCGGGCTACAGAACTGGAGCTGCACACAAGGCGAAAACGGCGACATTTTCATAGGCAACAACACCGGGCTGCTGCGATTCGACGGCTACCGATGGGAGCGTATCGAAATGCCGGGAAACAGAATAGTGCGCTCTGTCCTTGCCGATGCCGACCGCATCTATGTGGGCGCATACAGCGAATTTGGATACTTCGAGCCCGACGACTGCGGAAACATGTGCTATGTGTCGCTGCACTCGCTCGTGAAAAAGCGCAAGACCGAGCAGCACGACTACGACATCTGGAACATCGTGAAGCTAAATGGCAAAATCTATTTCCAGTCGTTCAGCTCCTGGTTTGTCTACGACGGGAAATCGGTGCGCGAGCACTACGACCCCCAACTGCTGCCGCTCTACTTCCACCGAATCGACAACCGCATCTTCGTGCAGATGATGAACGGCGACTTCTACCAGCTCATCAATGAAGAAATGCACTTCGTGTTCTCCCGAAAGGAAGTGGGCGACGACCATGTGGTGGCTATCATTCCTAAGACTAAAGGCCGAATGGTGCTCTGCACCGAGTGGCACGGTCTTTTCGACTTCGACGGTCAGCATGTGACACGCCGCTACACCGAAATCGACTCCGAACTGTGCGGACAGCAAGTCAACCGCGGAACAATGCTCCGGGGCGACTCCACCATCATCATCGGCACTATCCACAATGGTGTGTATGCAATCAGCCGGGAGGGCAAGTGCCTGTGGCGGTGCAACATGAGCAACCGCCTCTACAACAACTCTGTGCTCTCGCTTTTCATCGACCGCGACAACAATATCTGGGCGTGCCTCGACAATGGAATCTCGCTAATACACACCGGCTCGCCCTACTCAATTCTGCGCCCCGACAGCTATGCAATGTCGCTCGGAATGGTATATGGCATCGACTGGATTGGCTCTAAGATGTACATCGCCACAAATCAGGGTGCCTACACATTCGAGGAAACAACCGGAGTGATTGCTCCAATCACCGGAGCCAAAGGTCAGAACTGGCACATCAAGCGTTACCCCACAGGGCAAGTATTCGTGGGCAACACACATCCTAAACTCATCGAAGGCAACACTGCAACCGATATTCCCGGAACTACCAACTCAAGCAGCACCTGTATGCGCGAGTGCACAATCCACGGGCAGGAAGTGCTGCTCGAATCGTCGTACATAGGATTCAGAGTCTATCGTATGCAGAATGAAAAATGGACCCTCGCTTGCGAAATAAACAGCCTCAACATCCCCATCCGCAATTTCGAGGTCGACCACAGCGGCTCGATATGGGCGGCTCACATGAGCCGGGGGCTATATAAAATCGAGCTCGACAAGTCGCTCTCGCGAGTGGCGCAAATCACCCCTCTGGCACAAATTCCCGGCGGTTTTGAGGGCGGCATCATGTTTGTGATGAAAATACAGGGTCGCGTAATGTTTGCCAGCAGGCAAAAGCTCTACACTTTCGACGATGTGAACAACAAAATTGTCCAGGTCTACTTCCTTAGCAGCACACTCAAGCGCAACATCAACTCATCCACTGCAATCTACACTAAAAACTAATGGATTTCGAGAGACCACGACTATACACTCATCAACATCAGCTCAAACAATGCCTCAATAGTGCAGACGGTGGCAGCACGCTTCTTCGGCACTGAGTGCAATGAAACAAACAACAAAATCTTCGTACACCGCAACGAGGCTTATTTCCTCCTCAACAACGCAATTGCCCGCTACAGCCGCCGCGATTTGCCGTTGCCTTCCTCCACAAGCCACCTGTGCTTCTATCGCGTCACATCGACCGACCGCGACAAGAATCCCATTGCCATGCCCATCGTGAGCGGCAAAAGCACGAATGTGGAAACTTCGGGCGACATCACCTTCAATCTCTCCCTGCCGCACTTCGACAATTCAATCATATATTTCCGTTACAGGCTCGTTGGTGGCGACATCGACCTCGCTTCGCTGTCGCAAGACCCTCAAATCTCCTACACAAGCCTCGCCTACGGAAAATACCACTTCACCGCCGATGCACTCAACGCCAACTATGAGCCTATCGGCTCGGTCGACTACCACTTCTGCGTGCCACGTCCGTTCTACCTCTCTTTCTTGGCTATTGCAATCTACATCGTGCTGCTGGTGGCTGTCACCTACTTCATCACGCGTTACCGTGCCGCTCAAACCATGGAGATGCGTCGCCGTGAATATGAGGCCGACAAAGTGAAACAGGATCTCAAGATGATGGAGCAGCAGCGTATCATCGACCACCAGCAGCAACAATTGCTCGAGTCGGAACTCTCGAACAAGGGTAAGGAGATTGCCAGCCTCGCACTCGACGTGTTCACAAAGGACCGTGCTATCGAGTCGTTGCGCGAGATTGTGGGCAAAAAGCATTCCGGCGGTCGCCTGCCGCAAGCCGAAGTCGACTCACTGCTAAAGCTAATATACTAGTCCAATCAGCCAACCAACGAAGACTGGGAACTCTCTCCCGCCCTAGTCCACCT
>CAMFSS010000003.1 GCA_945983195.1 uncultured Prevotellaceae bacterium
ATACTGTAAGCCTCTATGCATGAAACATGGACTTTGCCTTCGGCAGCAATGACCAAATAGAAGTGCAAGGCAACACGGTGGAGAACCTCATGCGGTTCACTGCCGATGTTGACACAATGGCAGCCTCGGTAGCCGGTATGTTGGTGACGATGACGAAAGGACGAGCAGGAATAGGGTGCATTGCCGACGGAGCCTATCAGCGTGACACCACAAGCATCATTCCACTTGGACTTCGTGTACGCTCGGGCAGGCTGTCGGTTGAGCAGTCGGACGGAACGCGCATCAGAATGCGCGACATCGACTGCGGAGGCGCAATATCACGCTTTGAGAACGATGTGAAAGTTCCGAAAATAAAGCTCGGAATGAATGCGCGCCGCCTTGCCTACAAGGACAATACCATGCGGCTCATGCTCAGCAACAGCCGCATCAATATAGATGCCAATATGCGCCGCCGCAACCCGCAACGTGCCGAGCGGCTGAAACACCGCCTCGATTCGCTGCGAGCCGCACACCCGGAGTGGTCGAATGACACGGTGCTCCAGGTGGCGAGCCGCCGCCGACAAGCTAAAGACCCTAATGCCATAGACTTCTCGGTGGATAATGGAATGAAGAAGATGCTTGTGCGGTGGAACATGAAGGGCAGTCTGTCGAGTGAGAAAGGACGAATGTTTACGCCTTATTTCCCACTTCGCTCGTCGATCAGCAACATGAATGCCACATTCAGCATCGACAGCGTGGTGTTCCGCCGCATGACGCTGAAATCGGGGCAGTCGACCTTCGATGTAAGCGGAGGCATACACAATATCCGCCCGGCATTGCTGGGAACGAACCGCCGACCGCTGAGCCTCGACCTCTTTGTAAAAGCCGACACCATCAATGTGAATGAGCTAATCAAGGCAGCCACCGACGGAATGACATTTGCCGGAAATGCCGACGGACTCGACAGCATCAGCGACAGTGACGATATTGACAACGTAACAGAGAGCGTGGCTATTGCCACAGGTGCCGACAGTGTGATGACCGCATTTGTGGTGCCGAGCAACATAGATGCCAACATAAGACTTAGGGCGCAGAACATACTCTATACCGACTTCTTCATGAACCGCTTCAACGGCAATCTGCTTGTGCACGACGGAGTGGTGAACCTGAATGAGCTGAAGGCACGCACCGACATAGGCACAGCCCGATTCAATGCCATGTATGCAGCTCCCGATGTGCAGAACATCCGTATGGGCTTCGACCTCTCGCTGAGCGACATACAGGTGGGACGCTTCCTGAAGATGATACCCGGACTTGACACAATAATGCCGCTTCTGGAGTCGGTTGACGGCGTGATTGATGCCGACCTTGCTGCGACAAGCGATGTGGACTCTACGATGAACCTTGTGATTCCGTCGCTGAAAGCGGTGATGAAGCTGCATGGAAAGGACCTGGTATTCATGGACGCAGCGACATTCAAGAAGATAGCCAAAATGCTGCTCTTCAAGAACAAGGAGCGCAATGTGATAGATGAGATGACTGTGGAGATGCTTGTGGAGAACTCGCAGATGGAGCTGTTCCCATTCATGTTCGACGTTGACCGCTATCGCCTTGGCGTGCTTGGCCACAATGACCTCGACCTCAATTTCCGCTATCATGTGTCGGTGCTGAAATCACCGATTCCGTTCAAGTTTGGAATCAACATCTACGGCAATCCCGACAAGATGCACTTCCGCTTTGGTGGCGCGAAATACAAGGACAACATGGCACGCGAGAAGGTGCAGATTGTGGACACAGCACGCATCAACTTGCGTGAGCAAATCAATTCGGCACTGAAGCGAGGAGCCAAGGCTGCATTGCAATCGGATTTGCACATTGAGAACCGACCGACGATAAATGCTGACCTCAGCATCGACTCAACCGCATTTTCGCACGAGGACAGCCTTGAAATGATAAAGGGAGGCTTCTTTGAAGCACCGCCGGCACCTGCACCAGCCGAGCCGGCACCTGCTGCTGAAGATACACCGAAGAAAGGCAAAAAAGCGAGCACCAAATCGCCTAAGGCTGAAGCGACACGCAAGGAATGAGGTGATACACTAAGCCCAAATCAGTCATTAGACTGTTATGCGCAAACATATTCTCTTTTTGACATCTGTCTTTCCGTTTATCGGTTACAATGGACCTCCATTGTGCCCTCAAAACGTAAAAACATCTGTTCAAAAATAAAAAAGTTATCATCATAACGCTAATGACCGATTTGGGCTGAAAACAAAGAATTTGATTGGATTATTATGGAACTACTGATGCTTGGCACCGGCAGTGCTGCCGTGACCGAATGTTATAACACATGTTTTGCACTGATTGCCGACAACGGCAAGCCGATGCTGGTTGATGCCGGTGGCGGAAACGGGATATTGAAGCAGTTGGAGCGTGCAGACTTGCCGTTAACAGAGATTCATGACATGTTCATTACACACACTCACACCGACCACATACTTGGTGCAGTGTGGGTGGTGCGCATGGTGGCGCAAAGCATCTACGGAGGCAAATATAGCGGGACGTTCACCGTGCGCGGACACGATGAGGCTATGGCTGCACTGCGCATCATCTGTTTTGCCACACTTCCAGAGAAAGTGACATGCCACATCGACAAGGAAATAATATTCGCACCTGTTGCCGATGGAGAGCATTTCAGTGCGATAGGGTGCAGCTTCACGGCATTTGACATCAATTCGACCAAGGCGAAGCAGTATGGATTTGTGATGCAGCTTCCGGGTGGCGACGAGCGATTGGTGTGCCTCGGCGACGAGCCATTCAATGAGCGCAACCGCCACTATGCCGAAGGAGCAAAGTGGCTGCTCAGCGAGGCATTCTGCCTCTATTCGCAGCGAGAAAGATTCAAGCCTTACGAGAAGCACCACAGCACAGCACTCGATGCAGGAACGCTTGCAGAAAGCCTCGATGTGAAGAATCTGCTGCTCTATCACACCGAGGACAAGACTCTTTCGACGCGGCGCAAAACCTATACAGCCGAAGCTGCCACACGATTCAGCGGCAACATAGTAGTTCCTGACGACCTCGACCGCATACGGCTTTAGTGCGGCGGGCATCACATATTGACGGTCGGTTAGTCCTGTGGCTGCTCGTAGCGTGTGCCGTCGATTACTGACTGGAGCAGCCGGCGGACTTCTTCTTTGAAAATGCCACCTTCGTGCGCCTTGCGGTCGCCTACGTAGAACGTAGGGACATAATAGTAGTCGAATTGGTCGGCGTAGGCGGGCTGTTCCAGCTCGTTGATTTTTTCAATTTCAATTTTTGCGAACTCAGGATTCTCCTGCGTCAATTCATCAATAAAAGCAAAAGCCCTTTTGCAAAATGGGCATTGCGGCTGATAAAACAATTTTACCTTTTCCATAATTTCGCTGTGTCTATATAAATAAAACGCAAAATGATGTGCTAATATTATGCTAAATCGGTCGTTCTACTGTTATGCGTATTATCATCATAACAGCCGAACGACCGATTAGGGATTATCTTGAAATGCAATTCTTCTACATCACATACAGCTCATCGAGGAGAAGCGGAGCAGTGGATTGGAGTCCGATTTTCACTGATTTTGCAGGTGAGTCCCATTCCAGCAGCAGAGGCTCAATCCAGGTGTCGTGGAGGCTGTTGGGGTGCTGCGACATATCCTTGATTGCGTGCAGGTTGTAATTACCTTTGGAATCAGCCACGTAGAGATAGACTTTGTAGGGTATGCCAATGCCTCGCTTGTGGCAATTGAGGAAACGGAGGAACAGGCTGTTGCCTGTGGCAGAGAGATTCACCGTAAATTCGTTGTAGCCTGCCTCGAATCGCTTCCAAGCTGCGTTTTCGGGGTTCTCATCGCCGGTTATACCATCGACAAGAGCCTTGGCATCACCAGTGCCGGCAGTGACAGAAGCTCCATTACCCTTGAGCGTGCCGAGTAGCGACTGCTCAAGGAGCTTGAGAGTTCGGTCGCCATTAAGCCACGACAAGTATTCGCTTGCTGCGCGGTGCGACACTTCGGGCTGACCGAGGGGATAGCGGTCGGAGTTGAGGCTCCAGATTCCCGGAGTCATGAAAGAAATGATGCGCGACACACCGCCTTGCGAAGCTGCCACAAGCTGCGACAAAATGCGCGGCATTGCAGCCGGAACGAGAGCCGATTCGCGGCTGTTAGTGCCTTTCTCCCATGAAAACAGCTCACAGTTGCCCCAAAATTCAATTCCGGTGGCATCGTGAATCTTCTTCATTTCGTGCCAGGCATTCTTCAGGCGAGGCATAGGGAACTCCTCGCGCACGCAGCCCACTTCGTCCTGATAAGCGATGATATCCACCTTAAGCCGCTTGATTTGGCGTGCAAACTTCGGGTCGTCGAAGCGGCAGCAGAAGAATCCGTAGGGTGAGATAAGCGTTTTCTTGCCCGGAGTGAGCTTATGGGCACGCTCCACAAGCTTGTTCACTGCCACTACGGCAGCATCGGTGAGAACCGGGCCGAGGCAGTCTTCCACAGGGAGATACCAGCCATAGAAAGCCTTGCTTGAGCCGTAGAGAGAGGCAAGTTCCTCCATAATGGCAAGCTGGCGGTTGAGAATAGCCGGATTACGCAGATTGTCATCTTGATTTTCAGCCCAGCCGATGCTCATGAACACCTTCATTTCAGCCAGCTCAGCCTCATTGATGATAGCAGAAACCGGGCTTTCGCGGCGAGAGTCGTAGCCGAGAGGCATAATTTGTGACGGATAGTCGGCCTTACCCTCGTTAGCGGTAGCCATAAATACGATGTACTCGATGCCGAGCCCTTTCATTTCGCGCACTTTTGCGCGCCACATTTCGGGGTCGGTGTTGTCCATATCCATGGGGTTGGAATACTTGTTGCGCTCGTCCTGGTAGAACAGATTAATCCAACTGCCCGTTACCGGCAGCACATCGGCAGCAGTGGCAGTGGTCAATGACAGAGCAGCAAGCAAAGAAGCAAGAAATTTATTTTTCATCATAATTTAGTTATTGGTTTAATCGGTTTTATGTACGCCACACCCACTTGATGCGGGTGAAGAACATGGTGACGAGCACTGCGAGCGATGTGAGAATGACTCCTTGCAGGAATCCGAGCCACGGAGAGGTGGCAAAGAATCCAATATGGCTCATCAAGCCGCAGATGCTGAGAATAGGGTAGATTAGCAGGTCGCAAGCCACGTATGCCACCATCGGGTTCTGTCCTGACATGACGAGGAATGCCGTGGAGCGGTGACACTTGAAATAGTCGCACACCACGCTGAGCAGAATGAGTGTCATGAACGACATTCCGCCGGTGGTGAACAGGTAGCCGAAAGTGACAGGGTCTTTCTTGATGCCGCCCTCAAACGGCTCGAATGCCAGCCCCAGAAGCATCATCAGAGCACCGGCAACGAACAGCTCGCGCCATAGGGCGCAATAGCCCTCGCCACGGCGAATCACTGCATATCCGGCAATGAGCAGCGCCAGATTGAGGACCAAATTGAGCAACAGGCAGCGCGTGTAGAGGCAAATGAGGTTTACAACTACAATAGCCAGTGTGATGACAACCATAGCCCATGCCTTGGAGCGCGGAGTGCCGTCGGGGGTGGATTTCAGCTTCTCAGTGTGAGCAAGGAGAATCTCTCCGGCGAAACTTCCTGGAATCACAATGAAGAGATACTTGAGATAGGCAGGCACATAGAGCCAGTCGGCAGGAGTGGCGTGCATGAGCCATGCAGCCCATGAACCGCTGTCGGCATCTGACGCGAGAATGATGCCAAAAAGAATGGCAAGCACTGCGAGTCGCAAGTTGCGGTTTTGGAATGTGAAGATGAAAAGCAGCGTTGCGAATATCGACACATTTGCAAGAATCAGGATAATGATGTTGCTTGTGTGCAGATGCATGTTGAGGTCGTATTGGACCGGATAGCTCATGCAGAACATCACAATAGCACCCACAGCTATCGCTCCGAGCTGCACGGCAGTGCGAGCCCAGCCCGGCATATCCCACGGCAACCGCATATACATTGGGAAAAGCAAAGCGAAGCAGAATATGGCAAGAAGCTGGCTGTGAAGGTCGCCTCCCGTCATGTAGGGATAGAAGTGCTGAATGAGAATGGCAAAGAATGTGAGTTTCACGCCGCGCCACAAGGCATTGAGTGCGAGGCTGAGCTTGCTTGCCCCTTTGCGCAGACGCTTGCCTACCGAGAATGGCAGTGCGGCACCCATTGCAAAGAGGAAACTGGGGAATACCATGTCGACCCACGTCAACCCGGGGAGATCAGGATTGAAGGCATGGTCGGGAGGCGGCACCTGGGCGTGATACATCCACCCGGGCAGAATGCCGTAGACAATAGTTGCGCTCAGCACCATTGTGAGAATGGCGTAACCGCGAAGCGCATCGAGGGATAAAGCTCTGTTGTTCATTTGTTTAGATTATGAATTGTGCGTTAGAGGTTAGCTGATTGATTTTCTCAACACACTAACCACCAACCATTTGACTTACTTTATTCGATATTGCCGCCGGCACGCATACCGGCTTCTATTTCGTTCCAAAGATTCTTGGTGATAATGTGTACGATGTCGAACACCATCAGTCCGTCGCTGTCCTTGAGATTCTCGGCGATGGTGAGGCTGAGTTTCTCAGGGTGATCGTAGAACTGGTCGACGAGAATACCACCTACAAACGGATTCTTGCCGAGAATCTGGCGCAGATGGCGGCAAGAGCCTTCAACGCAGTACCAAGTGCCCGACTGAGCCTGGCTGTCGGTCTCGTGCCATATATCGCTTCCGTTGTAGTCCTTCAGAGTGATGTCGGTGTAGTAGTTGCCGGTGGCATAGAGGTCGATAAGTTCGGCGTAGCCATAGTTCTTGTAGTCGGGGGTGGCCCATTCGAAATCCTTTGCAGGGTCGTAGTCCTTGCTGGCGAAGTTGACGCCCACCTCATAGTAGGAAGGATACCAGGCACCGGTGTAGGTGCCGAAAATGATGTCGTCGCGCACGGATTTTACCTCCTTGCGGGCGCGAGCCATGAACTCGGTGATATTCTTGGTGCGCCACTCAGCCCACTGCTTGAAGAGAGGACCGTGGACAGGCACAGGACGCTTGCCGCCCTTCTTCCACGAAAGGATGTCGCCGGGGAAGTTCTTCACCTTCTTGCCGATGAACTTCTCGAATTCAGTGCGGGAGAGCTGCGAGAAATCAGCCTCGATACCGTCGTAGCGCACGCGGTCGAGCATCAAGCCGTCGTGATCCTTGTAGTTGCCGGCAAGCTCCTTCATCACGTCGATAATGTAGGCTTGATATTCGGCATTGATGGGATTGACCATGCCGCCATACTTGTGCTTCTGCTCGGTGATTGGAATCAGTCCACGGTTGGGGTCGTAGACCACGCTTGCCCACTCAGGGTGACCGGAGTAGATAAGACCGGTGTCGTGGTAATTGTGTCCGGCGCAGAACACATTCATTGAAGCAAGCACCTTCAGACCGTATTTGTGACCGACCTCGATGAAGCGAGCGAGATAGTCGAACTGATTTGTAACGTCGTTCACCTTTGGGGCGATTTTGCTGTTATACAGCACCTCGCCGGTGATGGGGCGCACATCGACTACGGCGTGTGTGAAGCCGAGGTCGGCAACTTTCTTCAGGTAGAACTCAATGCTGTCGGGGTTGTTGAAGCGGCGGTAGTTGGCTTCGGCATCAAACCACATAAGGGCAGTCTTTTTCTGCTTGGGAACAGCCATGCGGAAAGGAGAAGCTGGCAGACCGAGGTTGCTGAAGATCGAGCTTTCGTAGTAGTTGTGGTAGGCGTAGCGCACCTCGACGGGATATTGGAGCCAGTCGGTCCACACACGGACCTTGTTGTCGCTATTGAGAATCTGGGCATTCGCCGGATAGACATTACCGAAAGCATCGACAAGCTCGAAGCCGCTGAGCAGGGCATTTTCGGGAGAAAGACCGTCGTTGCCGCCTTCAAACTCCACGATGACCGAGGTGGGGGAGTCGGCACGGCAGCACTTTGCCACCGGCGCCTGGCTGATTATTCCCTTTCGGCCGTAAGCCTTTTCGAGAGCAAGATATGCAAAACGCTTACCCACTTCGATTTTCTTTGGGAAGTGAATGAAGATGCTGTCGCCAAGGTCGCCGATAGTGACCATGCCAGTGCCGGGCACTTCGCTGAGAAGGTCGCTCTGCACCTGGCGGAAATCAGCCCACAGAGTCTGTTCGCAGCCTGCATCGCGCCACGGAGCGAGCTGTGCGTAGAAGAAAGGCAAATCAGCGTTGCCGAAAAGTGCTCGCCAGTCGGCAACCATAGCCGGGAATAGGCGGCTGTAACGCTCGGCATTGGGGGTGTTGGCTTCACCCTGATACCAGATTACACCGGCAATCGGGAAACCCTTCCACGGAGCGACCATAGCGTTCCAGAGCAGGGTGGGAGTGCCTTGCAGCCAGCCGAAGTCCTTGCCGTCGATTGCCGGCATCGCAATTTCGGGGAACTTAGCCTCGAAAGTGGTGCGAGGCATCCACGCCTCGATAGTGGACATACTCCATGCGCACTGAATCAAGCCCACAGGCACGTCGAGAGCATCATAAAGCGTCTTTCCGAACACATAGCCCACTGCACTGAATCCGGCAACTTCGCCCGACTCGGCAGGAGTCCACTGTGCGGCAGCTATGTTGGCTTTAGGGGTAGTAGACCAGTCGTTTTGCTGGCGGAGAAGGCGTATTTTGTGCCGAGGCGAAGCCGAAAGAATCATTTCGGCAGTGCCATGAGCCGGCTGACCGCGGAAGCCCTTCATGGGCATTTCCATATTTGACTGACCGGAGCACAACCACACTTCACCGATGAGCACATCGCTGAATGTGACAGGAGTGCCGTCGCTCACAGTGATGGTGTAGGGACCGCCGTAGGCAGGGGTGCTGAGTGTTGCGTTCCATGCACCGGCAGCGTCGGCCTTAGTGACCACAGATTTCTTGCTCCACGATGCATTGACGGTGACTTTTGCACCGGCATCGGCAGTGCCGTGCATTGTGACAGAGGACTTCTGCTGAAGCACCATGCCATCGCCGAAATAGGCAGGCAATGTGACTTTAGCACCGGCTCCCAGCGAACAAAGCAGGGCAAGGATTGCAGAGAGTGTGATGACTGAGAATTTTTTCATTATTGCTTGATGATTTTGAGTGAACAAAAAATATTCAGGTGAGATGTTACTTTTCAATGATAACAGAGGCACAGGCAAATGCTAACTTTGTGCCATCGAAACTATTTCGCCTCGCCGATATAGACATTGCCAAAGCGGTCGGTCACGCGTACTTGGCGGTGAGAGCCGGGGATTGAGGGCTTAGCCCGGAACATGTGTCCGTTAGGCACAGGCGAAATCCAGTCGTAGAGCACCACGCTCTTGTCGAGGCAGTGAGCCTTTGATACGGGGTCGTAGCCTGTGAACCTCGTCATCTCAGCAGTGACATTGCCATCTTCGAGCAGCTCAACGCGCCATCGGGAGTCGTAGTTCCATACGTTGGCGACAATGCAGTCGGGACATTCCTCGCAAGCACCGGGAGGATAGACGCGCATCTGGTAGTCGGAGCTGTAGCTGGCACACTTGTAATGCCAGCGGACATCGGTGCCATCGACATCGAACACTGCATAACCACGGGGAGTTCCGTCCATGCACTCCTCACAACGCCACCAAGTGCCACACACGGCGGCAGTGTTGTGCTCAAAAAGGCGGTCGGAATACTCATTGTTGAGCTGGAAGTGAGTGTGACCGGTGATGATGTGGGTGGTGCGGTCGTCGAGCAGCTTGAAGAGGTGGCGGGAGTTGTTGAGCCAGTCGTAGTCGAAAGAGGCCTCGTCGAGATTGGCATTTTTCCCGGTGGCAATGTGCATGAATAGGAAAACCACCTTATCCTTAGGCACGAGAGCAAGGTCCTGCTCCAGCCAGCGGAAAGTCTGTTCGGGAATGTAGCCGATATAGTTTATGCCGATTCCGGCGAAAAAGTTGTTGTTGAGAAACACATAGTGAGCGTCGCCGCAGTCGAAAGAGTGGTTGACCGGACCGAAAAACTGCTCAAAAGTGTGGAAAGAGTATTCGTAGGTGCGCCCCTCGCAATCCATGTCGTGATTTCCGATGGTGCGGAAAAATGGGAGATTAATAGCGGCAGAAGCATCGGCATAGACAGGCATGTAGGACTGCGGAATGCCGCCAATGAAGTCGCCCACATCGGTGCCGAACACCTTTACGCCGCGGCTGCGGAAGTCGGCGATAGTGGCAGAAACATCGGGAACAATGTCGCGTCGATACTGCTCATAGTCGGCATCGTAGGTAGCCTGCACATCGGCAAATACGATGAAAGAGTGCCGCTTGCAGCCCTGCTTAGAGCGAGTGAGAGAGAAATTATATACGCTGTCGGTAGCGTTAAGAGTTTTGTAGAAATGAGGCACAGTGCCGTTCTCGACAGGCACATCGTAGCCAGAAGGTGTGGAAATGTAGATGAACCGGGAGTCGGCGAGAGTGACGATGCGGTAGGAGCCGCTTTTGTCGGTGGTGACGAAGTTAATGCCGTCGGTAACAGGCACACCGGCAAGAGCCTTTTTCCCGGCAGTCACTTTTCCGGTGATAGTGCGCGTGGCAATGCCTTGAGCATAGGCAGAGCCAAAGGATAAAAATGCTGCAAGCCCTAGGCTTGCAACATTTTTGAGATAGTATTTCATTGATATGTTCATTTTTTAAGTGAATTGAGATATTTGTCGATACCTGACTTGAGATTGTTCCAGTAGTTGTACTGTCGCACATGAACCATGTCGAAGAGGAAGTAGCCGTCGGAGGCATTGATGCAAGCATCGACCGACTGCATAACGGCATTGCCCTGCCCACCATTCTCAAATCCGGTGCCATTTCCCACGTCGGGACCACCTGCAAACTTTACAGCCCCGGCGAGATACTTCTGAGCGCGGGTGCAGAAACCCTGGCAGGTCCACTCGGTAGTGCCATAGATGCTGTTTGCACCGGCATAGGCACCGAGGAGAAGGAAGTCGAGCTGGTCGGCATATCCGGCCTTGTTCCACTCCTGACTAGCCCACGAAGAGAAATCGGCGGCAGCATTGTATTTGGGGCTTGCCCAGTTGACACCATACTCATAGTAGGTGGAATACCAAGCACCGACATACACGCCAAAACGCAAATCGGGATTCTGAGCCTTCACAGCATTTCGAGCCTTGACGATGAAATCGTGAATCACCTGTGCACGGAAAGCGAGCCACTGCTTGCGGTAGGTGCTCTCGGTGCAATCGGGGAAATTGCTCACTGATGCGCCAATGTAGTCCTCAAACTTCTTCTTCGAGACTTCGCTGAAGTCGCTTGCCATGCCGTCGTAGCGGCAACGGTCGAGGAACAATCCGTCGAGGTCGTACTTAGCGAGGTCGCCAATGATTGTGAGCAGATAGTTCTGCACGTCGTCGTTGGCAGGATTGAAGAATTTAGTGGCGTAGGCATCGTCAGAGCAGTCCATTGCATTCACGAGCTTACCGTCGAGCCACAGCGTAGTAGCCCACGACTTCTTGTCGGCATCGCGGAACAGCATACCCTGCTCGCCAAGGCCGTAGAGATAGCGGCAACCGCCAGCCATGGTGTTCATGGCAGCATTGACTCGCAACCCCAGCTCATGACCGATGTCGATGAAAGCCTGGAGATAGTCCCAAGTGGCAGTGCGCTCATAGAACTTGTAGCCCGAAGGCGACCACCAGTCGAGCTTAGTGACCTGTTGAGCGACCGACGAGTTGAAAAGAACGTCGCCCTCAGAAGGACGCACATCGACAACAATATCGGAGAATCCGGCATTTTTTACTTTCTGCAAGACGCGGCGAAAGTTCTCCTAGCAGACACCAAACTCGGGGAAGTTGGCGGCAGCATCAATCCAGATGAAGCGAGGCTTAGATGAGTCTTCTCCCGGTTGAGGGTCGGGGTCAGGAGTGGGGTCGGGGTCAGGAGTAGGTTCCTCCTGACCGTTTCCCCATTCCCACCACTGCGTTTTGTCGTCGTCGCTGCAAGATGGGAGAATCAAGGCTGCTGCGGCGATGAATAGAGCGATTCTGTGAGAAAAATTCATAATCATTGATTTACGCGTTAATAGCCAATAGAGCTTATGGAAGCTGCATTGGCAGGATTAGTTGAGTGCAACGGCAGATACAACTGAACGCTGCTTACCGTCGCTTGGCTTGATAGTCTCCTTGCCATTGATAAGCATGCACGAAGATCCGCCACCATCGAGATTGAGAGTCTCAGTGCAGCCAATGGCAAGCATCACATTGGCAACGTCCTCAAGAGTCATGCCAGGAGTGCCACCCAGACCATCGCCCTGGCAAACGAAGTAGACGAGCTTGTCGTCGGCAGGGTTGTAGCCGATAGCCGTGCGCGGACGGTTGTCGGTGGGATTGATGAGCAGGTACTCATCAACGTGGCTATTGATGATTTTGCCTTCGCGCACCAGCACCGGACCACCGCCGATTGCGGTTGCAGCCTCGAAGTTCTCACCGCCGGCAGGATAGGCGATAGAGGGCACTTTGCCGTCCTCAAGAGGCATGGAAGTGGGATACCAGAAAGTCTGGTTGCTGAGCGAAGTGTAGGTCCAGCCCACGAAGAAAGTGCCGTCGGCACGCTGGGCGAAAGTGCCGCGAGGCATATAGTAGTAGGTGGAAGTCCAGTCGGGGCTGTCGACCTGCACATTCGGGCAGACCAAAGCACCATCGCGCCAGATGAGGCTCAGTGAAGCACCGTCCCAGAAGAAACCACCATTGATGATTACGGATTGAGCTTTAGCTTCGTAGAACTGGCTTGGAGTGTTGTAGCCCTTCTCGTCGCCAAGTACGTCGAAAGAAGCCTTCTTGGCATCGGCAACAGCGATGTAGGCGAGGCACTTTTTGCCTTCGACCACATTTTCGGGCGAAGTGTAGACCTTACTGTGCTCGGGGAGAGTACCAAAATCGGCAGTAGCATCGCTCCAGCCTTTTTCAACGAATGGGTCGGTGGGCTCAGGCTCCGGTTCGGGTTCAGGCTCTGGCTCCGGTTCAGGGTCGGGAGCATTGTAGCTCCAATCCCACCACTGAATATCGCCCTCGCCTTCACCGCAACTGGTGGCGAAAGCACCAAAAGTGAGGCAAGCGGCAGTGAATAGTGCGATTTTTCGAAGATTCATAGCAATTTTCATTAAAAAACTTGTGTATTAGGCGACGGCTTCATATTAAAAAATGCAATCCCGCCCCGAAGAACGGGATTGCAACATTCAAAAATGAACCCACGCCGAGTGGTTAGAATCAACGCTTGATGCAATCGGCAACGTAGCCGCCGAATGCCTGCGAGTTGTGGTCGTAGTAGTAGATAAAGAGCTTGTAGCCGTCGGCACTCGGAGCGATAACTACATCGCCCGAAGCGATAGCGAACGAGCCAACCTGGAACCAGTCGACATAAGGATTAGCCAGCTCAAGGCAAGCTACATCGGTTATGTCGGAGCCGGTGAACTTGTCCATATTGCTTACGTTGTAGAGGTAGAGCTGCGGGCCCATACCCCAAGCCGGGAAGTGGCTTACAACGAAGAGAGCAACATAGTTCTGGTTGTTGAACGCCTTAGAGTCGAGGCAGTTAGGATTCAATCCCCAGCCCGAAGTGTCGCTTGGGAATCGGCCTGTAACGGTAGCCCAGTCGCCTGCAACGTGAGAGAACTCGCTCGGCTCATAGTAGCTGAGGAATACACCATCGCTGAGGGTCTTGGTGCGCGGTACAACAGTGGTGAAGTTGACAGGAGCACTGCCCCAGCCATATCCTGAAGCTGACAGGTCGATAATCTGCGGAGTACCCACAACGCCGTTCTTGATTTCGATGGCAGTGAACTTGCTGCTTGTGGTAACGCCTGCAACACCTTCGTGAGTGATGGTGATGAGAGCGTCCTTAGTTACGTCGCCGATACACTTAATCTTCGAACCTAATGCAAGGTCGCAAGTGTTGGTGAACGAAGTGAGCAGCTTCGGAGTATCCTTCACTGAAGAAGTCCAGTAGATGTTCATCGTTTCGCTGCTGCCAGCGTGGTTGCAGATGAGCAGATGCTCGCCTTCATCGTTGGTTACAGCACCCGGAACAGCCGAGCCAAGAGCAATTTCGCCCTGCTTAGCACCGGTCATAGCATTGATGTAGATAGGAGTAGATCCATCGCCGGCGCAAAGCACCACCTTGCCGTGGAGAGCTGCGATAGTAGGACCAACCTCAACATCGAATGCCGGCATTCCGAGAGAAGCCACAGGGTCGAAGTTGAAGAGCAGTTCAACGCTCTCCTTATTGAATCCCTGCTCAATCTTTTCGTAGACAACCTTTGCAACGGTGTACTCAGCAGTGGTACCGTCGTGAGCGGTCACAGTGAACTTCACGGGGTCGTTGAGATTGTGCACAGATGCCGGGTCGGGCGAGATTGTAGCATGAGGAGAAACTTCACACTCCACAGTCACGTCGGAGAGGTCTTCGGTAGTGGCAAGAGCCACCGACTTTGTAGCCTTGTCGACGATGCCGGCAAGCTCGTGAGAAGTGACGGTGAATGTGAGAAGCTCGCAAGCATTCGACTTGACGCGCTCGCCGGTGATAATGATTTTCTTGCTCACGCCCTGTGCGTCGGTGAAAGTGAACTCATTCTCCTTGGTGAGGTCGAGCACGGTGAGAGCCGGCGAGATGAAGCAGTTGGCAGCAAGAGCAGCCTGCACGCGCACATTGGTCATGTATTGTGCAGTTTCATCGTCGCTGGAGATAGGATAGTAATAGGGCACAGGAATCACCAGACGGTCGGGAATCGGGTCGGTGATGTCTAATTTAGCCATAGTCTGGTCGACAAACGGACCACTGGTGAAAATGGCGGTAAGACTTGTGAGTCCTTGGCGGTTGGCAGTAGGAGCGACATATTGCGGGTCTTCGCAAGAAGTCATAGCGAGCAACACCACCGCAAGGAGCAATAAAATATTCTTTTTCATTTTCGATTAATCATTAAGAGGGTTAGTTCCAAGCAGGGTCTTGAGTTAACAACTTGTTGTTTTCCAACTCGTATTGAGGAATGGGCTTGTTGTACATGTTCTCGGGGAAGTTGCGATCCTGGTCGTCGACCTCTACATAGTAGTAGGTGAACGAGCCATTAGCCTCCTTCTCGATCTTGAGACCGTGAGCGCGATTGCCGGTGAAAGCAGTGTGTGCAAGATGCCAGCGGCGCATATCCCAATAGTAGTGACCTTCGTAAGCAAGCTCCACCTTGCGCTCCTGACGGATAGCAGCAAAGAGAGCATCGCCGCTGAGGCTTGCAGAGAGTGCGGGCAGACCCACAGCAGTGCGAGTGCGCACATCATTGATCTTAGCGACAGCCTCGCTCGGCTCATTGAGGCGGTAGCAAGCCTCGGCATAGTTGAGGAGCACTTCGGCATAGCGAATGAAAGTGAACGGCTTGGTGCACTTCGAGCCATTGGCGAAGAGGTTGCTCTCGTCGACACGCTTGCGGAGATAGTAGCTTGTAGTTGACTTACCCTCGCACATGTCGCTCTTCATCCATTGCAGCCAGCCGTCGGCACCGCCAACGTAGCTTTCGATTGTGCGTCCTTTCCACTCAGCACCATTGTAGAGCACTGTGTGTGCAAAGCGCGGCTCAAGCTGGTCGTAGGGAGGAGTCTGCTGAGTACCCTCGGCAGTGTGCCAGGCACTCCAGTCGGGTATACCACCGGTAGCCTTCTCAAACGATTCCACCATTTCCTGAGTAGGGCAGCCATAACCGCCGCTCACAGGATTTGGGTACTTAGCCTTGTCGCCACCGGGAGAGTAGTAGCAGTCGAACTGGTGAGTCTGAGCAGTGAGGTCGAAGCAGAACTGGAAGATAGCACCCTCGCCACCCGAAGTGTAAGGAGTCTCAAGGTCGGCAGGCATAGAGTAGCCCATAGCCATCACTTTGAGAGCAGCATCCTTAGCATCTTGCCAACGCTCGGCATAGAGCATAGCGCGCGAAAGGAAAGCGTAGGCTGTTCCGGAAGTTAGACGACCGTTAGGAGTGGTGCTCTTGGGGAGGTTCTCGCCGGCGAACTTGAGGTCCTGATAGATTTGCTCATAGACTTCGGTGCGACCAACAGCCTCGTGATCCTTCTGATAATCCTCCATATTGTCGGTGTAGAGAATCATCTTGGAGTAGCGTTTGGCGAGCGTGAAATAATAGAAAGCGCGGAAGAAGCGGAATTCAGCTTCGATTTCAGCCTTCTTGTCGTCGGAGAAAGTTCCAAACTTGTGCAAGTTGGAGATGCTCTGGTTGGCAGTGGAGATGTAGCTATACATCGAGCCCCAGCAGCCAAGGTAGCTATCGACATAGCTCTTGGTGAGCGTAGAAGCTGTTCCGTAGGCAAACTCCGACGGAATGCGGTTCATTGAAGTGTAGTTGTAACCGCCATACTTAAACAGCTCGGTGAGCGACTCAGAGAGGCCGATGAAGCAGTCGCGGGTGCAACCGGTTCCATTACCGTAGCCGTTGATGAGGTTGAGGTCCTCATACATATAGTTGGCTTGCAGCTGAGCATTCTCATACTTGCCCCAGATGACTTTATCGGAAACAGATTCGGTAGGGGTGGTATCGAGGAAATCGCTACACGACACCATCGACAGAGCAGCGGCAGTTGTGAATAAGCAACCTAAAATCTTTGTTTTCATCGATAATACAGTTTTTTTAGAATGTTAAAGTTAAACCACCCATCAGAGTACGCTGCTGTGGGTAATATCCGTTATTAACCTCAGGCGACTCGGGGTCGAAGCCCTTGGGAAGGTCGTCGATAGTGAAGAGGTTTGAGCCTTGGAA
Source organism: uncultured Prevotellaceae bacterium (assembly GCA_945983195.1). Classification (GTDB taxonomy): domain Bacteria; phylum Bacteroidota; class Bacteroidia; order Bacteroidales; family Muribaculaceae; genus CALZFJ01. The sequence continues at coordinate 16,855 of CAMFSS010000003.1, forward strand.
GTAGATGCGGAGCTTCTCGATGCTGAGCTTGCTCATCCACTGCTTCGGGAAGGTGTAGCCAATCTGGAGTGACTTCAAGCGCAGATAGTCGCCCTTGCGGAACCAGAATGTAGAACCCAGACCGTTGTCGCCACCATGAGAAGTGTTTCCGGTGGTGAGGCGAGGCATTGTGCCGTTGGGGTTGTCGATGCTCCATGCGTTAGTCACAAGGTAGAGAGGCGAGTTGCCGCCTTCCTTGAACGACTGGGTCCAGATGGTATTGTCGTCGTAACCGTTGTAGTAGGTACCTGTCATCGACACGTCGAACTTAGCACCGCCGGTGAACTGTGCGTTCACGTCGATTCCGTTCCAGTCGGCAGAGAGAGTGAAACCGTAGGTGATTTCGGGGCGGAGACCGCGACCGATGCGTCCACGGTCGTCGTAGTCAATCTTACCGTCACCATTGAGATCGACATACTTGATGTCTCCCACGTTAGGACGTGTGCCAAACCATGCAGAGTTGTCGATTTCCTCCTCAGAGCGGAACAGACCGTCGGCTACCCAGCCATAGGTAGCGTTGAGGCTTGTGCCGGTCACCTTCTGCCACTCAGGAGTGTTGGCAGCGTCGGGATACTTAATCCAGCGATTCTTGGCCCACGATACGTTGGCACCCACGCTGTAGTGGAAAGGCTTGCCTGCGAGCATGAACTTGTGGTTGTGAGTCACGAGCACGTCGATACCCTTGGCATCGGTAGCACCGATGTTGCCCCAGCTCTCATAGTATCCACCCATCGAGGGAGGATAGTCGCTGCCGAGCTGCTGGAGGATATCGTAGGTGTAGTTGTAGAAAGCATCGAACTCAACCGCCAGAAGACCATTCCAGAGCGTAGCGTCGAAACCGTAGTTGAGCGAGCGTGTCTTGGTCCAGGTTAGGTTAGGATTGGCGATATCTTTGAGATACACCGAGTTCATAGTGGTGTTGTCGAGGAAAATCTTGTTTCCGAAAGCATAGGTGCTGAGGAAAGCGTAGGCACTTGAACCCGAGTCGTCACCGATGAGACCCATAGAAGCGCGAACCTTCAAGTCGCTCAACCAATCCTTAGTGCCCTCCATGAATTGCTCCTTAGAGATGCGCCAAGCCACCGAACCCGAGGGGAAGAATGCCCAGCGCTTGCCCGATGTGTTACCCGAGAACTTGTAGGAGCCATCGTAGCGGCCTGAGAACTCAGCGTAGTATTTCTGGTCGTAGTTATAGTTGGCACGGAATACGTAGCCCATCTGGCGGGAGCGGTTGCTCCAGCCATTGAGGCTGCTCATAGTTCCGAATTCAAGTTCGGGAAGTTCGGCGAAGCTGAGGTCCTTGGCGTAAGCCTGGTGAACGTTGCTGCGATACTCGCGACCCTCCATGAGGACGAGGGCAGAAACATTGTGCACCTTGTTGAAAGTGTTGTCGTAGTTGACCTGAATGTTTCCGAGAAGCTGCTGACCATAGGTAGAGCCTTCGCCAAGCAGAATCGACGAGCCTTTTTCGCCGAGCACCTTAGTGTAGCTGCCCGAAGCCTTGCTGTACTCCATTACGTAGAAAGGAGTGTCGAGGTTCTTGTTGCGCGAGTTGCTATAGTCGTATGCGCCCGAAATCTTAGCCGAAAGGCCCTTTACCCAAGGCACATCAAACTGGAGGGCGATGTTGGAGCGCAGCTCAATGGAGTTGGTCTTTTTCCAGCCCGACTGGTAGATTGCAGCGAGCGGGCTGTTAGGATTCGACATGTTGCTCGAAGTGATACCGGTGTAGATGTCTTCACCGGTAGCCTCGTCCTTCATAGTGGGCGAGAGGTAGGGGTGCATACCGATAGTCTGCTTTGCAATCGACATGTAACCGGCCTCATAAGAGCCATTGTCGGCGCCACCTGAGTCGTAACCCGGCTGCTTGCGGTCGCTCACGAAGCCCGAAGCACCCATTGTGAGTGTCCAGTGCTTGGCAATCTTTGAATCGAGGTTGAAACGCATAGAGTAGCGGTTGTACTCGAAGTTGTCGATGTTACCCTGCTGGTTGAGGTAGCCGATAGAAGCATAGTAGTTGTGATTGTCGGTACCGCCCTGCATCGAGAGAGTGTGCTTGTGTGTGAGACCGGTGCCGAACACCTTACCGATGTAGTCGTAGTTGTCGAAACCGTCGGTCGGGTCGCCATTGGCAACGAGCTTGAACATTTCCTGAGTGTACTTAGGAACATACTGCGAGCGGTCGGTAATCTGGCCGTTGGCAAGCTGGTCCATCATGTCGGCCATGTTGTAGTAGTTCATGAATTCAAGACCATTCATGAATTTCGGGAAGTTGGCGTTGACCGAAGCACCGATAGAGCCGTCGTAGGTCACCTTCGGAGTACCCTTAGCACCGCGCTTGGTGGTGACGATAATCACACCGCCGGCAGCATTAAGACCGTAGACCGCAGTAGCGGCAGCATCCTTCAGCACTGAGAGGCTTTCGATGTCGTTAGGGTCGATTTCGTCGATAGAGCGAGGCACACCGTCGACGATGTAGGTGACAGCCTTCACCGAACCACGGATTCGGATAGAAGCCTGGTCGACACCCGGCTCACCGGAAGTCTGGATTGAAGAAAGACCGGCAACCTTACCGGCGAGCATCTGAGTGAGCTGCGTGGTAGGAGCCACAGTGAGGTCTTCACCCTTGATAGCCGAAACGGCACCGGTCAAGGACGATTTCTTTTGCTTGCCGTAACCAACGACGATAACCTCGTCGAGATTGGCAGCATTTTGTTTCATAACTACATCGACAACCTTGCTGTTGCCGATTTTCACTTTTTGGGTGTCCATACCAACGTAGGTGAAAGTCAGAGTCTGCCCTTTCTTGGCATTCACTGAATATTTGCCGTCGATGTCGGTAGTAGCACCAGTGGTGGTACCTTCCACCATGATTGTAGCTCCAATCAACGGTTCTCCCTGTTCGTCGGTTATGGTACCCACAATCTTCTGTGCAAATCCGAATGCCGGAATTGCCATAACGAACAGCATCGCGAGCATAATGCGCCGCAGTGCGCTCATAGAAATAGATTTTGAGTTAAACTCCATAGAACAAAAATGTTGTTAATTAATTATTGAAATATGATTGTGTATTGCCACGTTATGTGCACGTCGAAAAAATATGCTTGAATATGCTCTCATGGGCCGTTTCAGCGGCTCACGAGAGTTTTTCAAGAATCTGCCAGCACTGGAAGAGTCCGCGCGGCACATGGAAACAGCCTTTCCACTTGCCGCCCTTGCCTTCGAGGAGCACTTCGCCGCGACGGTTGAGATAACCGAACCATTCGGGGTGTTCAGCGTCCTTGAAGTGCGACCAAGTGTAGTCGTGCACGCGGTTGAACCATTCGAGGCAACGCTCGTCGCCGGTGAGCTGGTAGCCCTTTATCATTGAGATAAGAGTCTCGATGTGTACCCACCAGAGCTTCTGGTCCCACTCAAGTTCCTGAGTCGGGTGTCCGTGCAGATCCATAAAGTAGAAAATGCCGCCAAACTCCTTGTCCCAGCCGTACTCAGCCATGCGAATGGCAGTGTCCTTTGCCTTCTCGATGAGTTCAGGGCGATTGAGACGCTTGCCGAGGTCCATGATGAACCACATAGCCTCAATGGCGTGTCCGGGATTCATGTGACGTCCGTCCATGCAGTCGACGAGCGATCCGTCGACACCGACGTTTTCCACAACAAGTCCGCCAAGTTCAGGACGCAGGAACACGTCCATCACTTCGTGTATGCACACGTCGATAGTGCGCTGCAAGAAGTCGGGGTCGAGCAGCGGCTCTATTTCGAGAGCAAGATTGCATAGAATCATGGGCAGCGCGAAATTCTTGAGAGCGCGAGTGCCCGGGTGCACCTTGTTCCATTTGCCTTTGGGATTGTCGACCTTCGAGAGCACAATGTCGAAAGTGCGCTTTGCGATGTCGGCATACTCCTTATTGCCGGTGGCAATGCTCAGCTGACCGAAAGCCATTGTGGCAAAAGTGTAGGAGAAGATGTTGTAAGGCTCAACGAGCGGCTGTCCCTCGCGGGTGAGCGAGAAGTACCAGTTGTAGTTGCCGTCGTGACCATATTTTTTAAGGAATTCTCCACCCTGAATGGCAGCATCGAGCCACTCCTGGCGTTTCTCTACCTTGTTGTAGAGCATTGAGAACATCCACACTTCGCGTCCTTGCAGCCAGATAAATTTATCGGTGTCGTAGACGTCGCCTTTACGGTCGAGACAAGTGAAATAACCGCCAAATTCCTTGTCCTGTGATTTTTCGAGCCAGAAAGGTAGTACAGAGTCGAGCAGTTCACTCTTGTACTGTTCTGCTAATTTCTTAAAGTCAGTCATTCTGTTGTTTTTTTTTATAGATAGTTTATTTGTTTTTTGTCCAGTATTGTTCGATCTCCTCGAGCGACTTTCCGGTGGTTTCGGGCACCAGACGCCACATGATGAGCATATAGGGCACGCACATCACGGCGAAGAGGAGGAAAGTTCCGGCAGGAGTGAGGTTCTCAAGCAGCCATGGAGTGAGCTGTCCGATGAGGTAGGTGCCAATCCACAGCGACAAGCCGGCGATGCTCATGGCAATGCCACGCACCTTCACGGGGTACATTTCGCTGAGAATCACCCAAACTACGGCGCAAATGGAGAGTGCGCAGCAGAAGATGTAGGCGAGGAAGAATGTGAGCAGGAACAGGCTTGGCAGCCCAAACTCTGCACCGAAAGTGAAATAGAATGCTATGAGCAGGAGCGACACAATCATTCCGCTCACGCCCCAGTAGATGAGCTGCTTGCGTCCTACCTTGTCGATGATTAGGAGGGCAATCACTGTAGTGACAGTGTTGACAAGACCAATCATTACCTGGTAGAAGAGCGAATCGCCGCCGCTGAGACCTGAATCTTCGAAAATCTTCGGTCCGTAGTAGAGCACGGCATTCACGCCCATGAACTGTCCGAGAATTGCAATGGCAACACCGATGATGAGAGCCTTGAATATGCCCGGAGTGAATAGAAGTCGCCAATTGCCGCTGTCGTCGCTGCCGCCGCTCACTTTCTTGGAGGCTTCGACTTGCTCCTCGACATCGGCAGGCACAAGATATACGCGCTTGATGGTGTTGCGGGCGTGGTCGAGGTCACCCTTCAGAATCTGCCAGCGCGGACTCTCGGGAATCACGAAAATCACTGCGAAGAAGAGCAATGCCGGAAGTGTTTCCATTCCGAGCATACCGCGCCACACCTCGCTCACGAGGAGCTTGTCGGCCCAGCCTGACAGCTCGGCACCGCTCTGCGAATAGTTGAGCAGTGCGAAATTCACGAGATATGCGCCGAGGAATCCCACGGTGATAGCAAGCTGATAGCAGGAAACAAGACGTCCACGATACTCAGCCACAGCAAGTTCGCTGATGTAGAGCGGACAGATGATTGAAGCTATGCCGATTCCCACACCGCCGATGATGCGGTAGACGACAAGCTCATTGAGCGAACCGCTCAGTGCACAGCCGGCAGCCGACACAGTGAAAAGCAGGGCGGCGATAATCATGGAGCGCTTGCGGCCAATGGTGTCGCCCATGTAGCCTGCTACGAGCACTCCGGCGATGGAGCCAATCAGGGCGCAACCCACATACCAGCCTTCGGCAATGGTGTCGAGGCTGAACTGTGTGGACACCATCTTGATGGTGCCCGAAATCACTGCCGTGTCGTAGCCGAAGAGGAAACCTCCGATTGCTGCGACCACCGACAGGAAGATGAGATATGCAAAATTGTATTGTTTCATTGCGTTGTGTAATTATGGTGGGCTTAGGTAGCCGATTTATAATCCGAAATATTCCTTGTAGCGGTCGTAGAGGTGACCTGCCTGCAAATAAGCCGATTGCGGACTGAGGAAGTGGCTGAACTCGAATGTGATGGCCTTGTCGTAGCCAGCACGCTTGGCTGCCTCGAGCTTCAGGCGCAGCTTGTCGAACTTGATTGGCAGGAACTTGATTGGCATGTCGCGGTCGAAAGTCTCGGCATTAGTCCAGCACTTCATGCCATACTTGTCGGCAAGACGCTTGTTGACTTCGAAGAATGCATCAAGCTCGTCGTAGTCGATATGTCCGTCCTGGAATGCACAAGCATCGACCACGTCGTGTATTCCGTCGAAAATCTCGTCCCACTCCTTTTCATGCTGCTGCACGCTCACGGCATCGTCCTTTGAGAGGTTGCTTCCGCTTGCCATAACAGCCTTTTTGCCGTCGATCCAAGGTGAAATGAATGTGGGCAGACCTCCCGACACGTCCTTGCACTGCTTGCCCATTGCGTGGAATGCACCGATAGCACCCTTAGTGGCACGGCTTATTTCGCCGCTGATATACCAGCCCTGGAAGCTCTTGTGGCGGCTGCCATAGTTCTTCCACACCTCGTCGATGACGTATTTGTTGTCTTCGATCTCCCATGACAGGTCGCCGGTGTCCCAGTAGCGGCCTGAATCGTAAAGACCGAAATAGAATTTCATATTATATTTGTCGGCAAGGGTGAGGAACATCTCCAGAAGGTCCTGCGACGGACGGTAACAACCCTTGCCGATGAGGTAGGGCGAATTGTAGGTGATGAACTTGCGGTAACCGGAGCGAATCATGATTACGGTGTCGATTCCTATAGCTTTCATGTTTCGGAAATCGGCATCCCACTCCTTCACGCCCCAGTTCTGGTGGGGAATGTCGTGCGTAATCTCATCGAGGAAGGTGCCAGTGATTGGCAATGCGTTGTTCTTCTCCACAAGCCAGAAGTTGTCGGCATCGACAGCCGCTTGCGCCTTCTGCTCGTCGCTTGTCTTTTGGCAGCCCATGAGAGCAGGAGCGGCAGTAGCGGCAGCTCCAATCAGGGCAAGATCTTTCAAAAATTTTCTACGGTCAGACATATCAATGTTAGTTTAGCGGTTTAGTTGTTTCTATTTTTTTAATTCATTGTGTGGACTGAGAGTGATACAATAAATATATAGTTTCATCATCGGCATCGGCTATACGGCTTTTGCAAATGATGCAACTGTGGTCTCAGAATTAGTTTACGTCTGCAAACTTAATAAATATTTTTATATAAACCCAAAATATTTTCTAAAAAAATTTATTTTTGGTGTTATTTTTGCATTTTTCCCGAAAAATAGCACTTTCACGCCGAAACAGAGAGGTGTGATTGATATGATGTAGCATATTTGACGGATTTTATCAATATGTGGGAGAGTATTGAGAAGGAGGTGAAAATGTGGCGTGAAATTTGCCGATTTGGAGGCGATGAAGTAACTTTGCAGGGAATTTAGCATGATTGAGACTGAAGATAAGCCACAGTTACATCATTGAAGTAGGATTTAAGCGACATGAGATATATTCCATTCACCATATTAATATGTGCCCTGGCAGCGATTTGCGGCTGCAAAGGCAGCCACAAGGAGAACTCGCCGATCATTGCACAGACGCTGCGTTTCGATGAAACCGACGGCGACGACAGCTACTATTACTACGAAGACGACGAGGAGGACTCGGCAATGAACGTATCAACGGCTGAGGACTCAATAGGCACGGCGGCTCCGACGGCTGAAGCTGCTGCCGACACTGCTGCCGGTGCCGACACTGCGGTTTCAGCACAACCGACAGCCCCGGCAAAGCCGAGTGAGGTGACTGCCCGGAATGAGGCAGACGACGAGGAGAAGCCCATAGGAACTTTCGACGGCGTGGTGCACCGCATGAAAGTGCACCCGGTGGGACGCTCGCTCCGCGAAGTGTTCAACGACAGCAATGCCGTGCATCTTGAAGCCGCGCACCGGTTGGGATTCGCCCCAATCACCGATTTGCGCACAGCCTACGCCATAAAGAAGCCTATCCGCATGGTTCGCACGTGTGATGACTACCACATCGACAAGCTGCGCCACTCGATGCCCTACTTAGTGCCCGAGGCCGAAATGCTTCTGCACGAAATAGGCAGGTCGTTCAGCGACACCATCCGTGCGCGAGGTGGAAAGAAATATAAAATCAAGGTGACAAGCCTCACACGCACCGATGTGACAGTGCGCCGTCTGCGCCGCCACAATGGCAATGCCACTCAGGAGTCGGCACACCGTTTCGGCACGACATTCGATATAAGCTACGCTAAATTCATCTGCTGCGACTCGTCGTATGTGGTGCATGAGGGCGATCTGAAGAACATTCTCGCCGAAGTGCTGTTCCGCCTGCGCAATGAAGGACGCTGCTATGTGAAATATGAGCGCAAGCAGGGCTGCTTCCACATCACTACCAGACCGCGCTATTAGCCGCATGATGCTTCCGGAGGGTTGTGCCGTGCACTTTGAGAAAATATATTGCATAAATAAGGCGATAATTGCCAATAATGTGTAACTTTGCATTGTGGAAAAAGAAACTGACAAAAACAAAAGCGTATATGCGCATGGAGCTGAGCAGGGGGTGATGACAGGAATCTACCTCACTGTGCTTTCGCTGTTGCTCTTCTACAGTGGGGCATCGGCTATTCTGTCGGGTCTTGCCGTGGGCATGGTTCTGGCAATGCCGTGGCTGCTCTTTGTGGTGGTGCGCCGCTACTACAGGGCTACCGGAGGCACTACCGATGTCACGACTATGTGGCTCGCCGGACTCATGGCTACATTTTTCGGTTCGCTGATTTGCGCCATGGCCGACTATCTGTGGCTTGAGTTTGTAAGCCCGGGCTTCATATTCGAGCAGGCACAGGCGGCTCTCGACAACGATAAGTCGCTGCCCGCAATGCGCAACACTGAGCTGGTGACATCGCTTCAACGTGCAATCGACGGCGGACTACTGCCCACGCCGATAGAGTTTGTGGCTAACATGATACTCTTGACCACCTTTGCCGGGTCGATCACGTCGCTGATAGCAGGCTTCATCGTCAATGCGCTCTACAAGAAAAGCGACCGGCGCGGCAAGCTATAAATTGAATTGAGCAAACATAGAGTAAGAACAACATATTATATATAAATAGACAATTATGGATATTTCGGTTGTGGTGCCTCTGTACAACGAGGCGGAATCGTTGCCTGAACTGACAGCATGGATAGAGCGTGTGATGCGCGAAAACGGGTTTAGCTACGAGATAATCTTCATGAACGACGGCTCGACCGACAATTCATGGGAGGTAATCAAGCAGCTCAGCGAAAAGAATGACTGCGTGAAAGGAATCAGCTTCCGCCGCAACTACGGCAAATCGCCGGCTCTCAATACCGGTTTCCGCCATGTGCAGGGCGATGTGGTGATTACCATGGATGCCGACCTCCAGGACAGCCCCGACGAGATTCCCGCACTCTACAAGATGATTACCGAGGAGGGCTACGACTTGGTGAGCGGCTGGCAGAAGACACGCGATGACCCACTGCGCAAGACCATACCCACCAAGCTCTTCAACGCCACTGCCCGCAAGGTGAGCGGCATAAAGAACTTGCACGACTTCAATTGCGGACTGAAGGCATACCGCCGCAAAGTGGTGGAGCGCATTGAGGTGTACGGCGATATGCACCGCTACATTCCCTATCTTGCCAAGAATGCAGGCTTCACTAAAATCGGCGAGAAGGTGGTACACCATCAGGCAAGAAAATACGGTTCGTCGAAGTTTGGCATGAGCCGCTTTGTCAATGGCTATCTCGACCTGGGCACGCTGTGGTTCCTCTCGAAATTCGGTGTGAAGCCCATGCACTTCTTCGGACTTCTCGGCTCGCTGATGTTCATTCTCGGATTCATTTCGGTGGTGATAGTGGGTGCGATGAAGCTCTATAATATGCATGTCGGCAACCACTACACGCTGGTGACCGACTCGCCATACTTCTATTTGTCGCTCACTGCGATGATACTTGGCACACAGCTTTTCCTTGCCGGATTTGTGGGTGAGCTTGTGAGCCGCAACGCAGCCGGACGCAACGACTATGAGATAGAGGAGGAGTTACTTTGATGCAGAAGATACTGTGCTACATATTGCTCTTTGTGGCTGCGGCAGTTGCCGTAGTGGGCTGCAACACGACCGGTTGCCTTGAGAATCAGAGTGCCGTTCCGCGCTGCGGCTTCTACTCGATGACTACCAAGAAGGCTGTGAGCATCGACTCAATCACGGTGTATGCCGTAGATGTGCCGGGCGACACGATGCTCGTGAAATGCGGACGCGGCGTGTCGTCGCTCTATATGCCGCTCGATATGAGTGCCGACGTGACCCGATATGTGCTGCACTACGATGCCGCCATGCTCAGCGACGAGCGACTCAACGACACCCTCACCATCAACTATGAGCGGGTGCCTTATTTCGTGTCGAGAGATTGCGGAGCGATGTATTTCTTCGACGTCAAGAGCTACGATTGCACCAACCATCTTGTTGATTCGGTGGCAATTACCACTGAGCGGTTTACCAATGTAGACATAGAGACGATTCAGTTCTATATGCGGACGAATGAAGAGCAATGAATTTTTGGAGCACGAAACGACAGATGATGAGCTATAGGAACGCGAAAATATTGACCCTTCTTGCAGTGCTGGTACTTGCCACGGCGGCAGTGTCGGCACAGCGGCGCGTAACTCCGGTGGAGCGCAACAACAACCGCACAATGACAGCCGAGGAGCACAAGCGCAAGGTGAAGGAACTTCGCAGCCAGGGAATGATGATACTTGGCGACTCCATTGTGCCCGACAGCGTGGCTATGAAGACTGATTCAATCAAGGCAAAGCACATGCAATATCCGCTTCTGACGAGCGCAATTTTCGGTGTCAACATCTGGGATCCGGTGATGAGGCTGATAGGGCAGAACTACGGCGGTGTGGATTTCTCGGCTGAGCTGAGCCTGTGGAACCGCCTTCACCCTGCTGTGGAAGTGGGTGTGGGCTGGGCAAACGACACCCCTGACGACATGAACTACACCTACAAGGGCAAGCTTGCCCTATATGGCAAAATCGGCGCAAGCTACAATTTCAAGTTCAACAATTCGCCTGACTATGTGGCACTGCTCGGCTTCCGTGCCGGATACAGCTCATTCAGCTACGAAATCACCGACATAAAGTTGCAGAACAGCTATTGGGGGCAGTATCCCACAATCAGCATTCCCGACCAGCACTCCACTGCCACATGGGGCGAGCTGCTGCTGTCGCTCAAGGTGAAGCTGTTTGGCAACATATCGGCAGGCTGGGCACTGAAATATCACTTCATGTTCAATTGCAAGAAAAATGTCAATTCGGAACCGTGGTATGTTCCCGGATTCGGAACGCGAAACTCCAAGCTTACGGGAGGGCTTTCAATCTACTACACTCTGCCACTTGGCCGACGCAACAAGACTAAAGTGCCGGCTGTTGAGGCTGAGCCTGCGGCTTCGGGCTTGTCGATAGACCGTGCCGTCGATTCAGCCACTAAATGATTCTTGGCGAAATTTTCAATGTGATTTGTCTGTTTCGGGCGTGATAAGTCACTTTTAGGTGATAAATTCGGCGGCATCTCAGCAGAGTGCACAAAAAATAAATTTTTGGCACTTTGCTTTCGATTTGCGCGAATTTTTACTAATTTTGCAGAAAAATTAAAATCTTCAATATAATGAAACACGTAGACCGCTTACTTGCCGAGAAATTACTTAGTATCAGTGCCATTCAGCTTCAGCCCGATATCCCATTCGTGTGGTCATCGGGGTGGAACTCACCGATTTACACCGACAACCGCAAGACACTGTCGTATCCTGAGGTGCGCAACTTCATCAAGGTGGAGCTTTGCCGCATCATTCTTGAGAACTTCAAGGACGTAGATGTGATTGCCGGAGTGGCTACCGGTGCAATAGCACAGGGCGCACTTGTTGCCGACACGCTTGGACTTCCATACGTATATGTCCGCTCAAGTCCTAAGGACCATGGCTTGGAGAACCTCATAGAGGGCAACCTGAAAGCCGGACAGCGAGTAGTGGTGATTGAGGACCTTGTGTCGACAGGCGGCAGCAGCCTAAAGGCTTGTGAGGCTATTCGCAATGCAGGAGGTGTAGTTGCCGGAATGGCAGCCATCTTCACCTACGAATTCCCGGTAGCTGCCCGCAAGTTTAAGGAGGCAGATGTGGAACTGCGCACCATCAGCAACTATTCAGCAATGCTTGAGGCTGCCCTTGAAATCAACTATATCAAGGAGAGCGACATCGAGACACTGAAGGAGTGGCGCAAAGACCCTGCAAGCTGGACTCCCAACATTGAGCAGGCTGAGTGATAGACCGATTCCGTAGTCACTAACACATAGATTCGTCATTAATTATGGATTCATACAAGAGCGATGTGGTGAAAATCAATCACCCCATCACAACGGTTTTTACGAAGCTTTCCACGCCATCGAGCTTCAAGAATATAGCCAACATCAATGCACTTCCCGACGATGTGAAGCAGCGCATTGAGGAGATTAAGTTTGGCGACGACTCGATTGCTTTTGCAGCCAATCCCATTGGAGAGGTGGTGCTGAAAGTGGTGGAGCGCACAGAGCCGTCGCGCATAGTGCTTGAGGCAGTGAAACTGCCGATTCCACTGAAGGTGGTATTCAGCCTTGCAGATGCCGGCAATGATACCACTGAGGCTGTTGTCGACATTCAGGTGGAGCTTAACATGTTCATTCGCCCTATGGTGCAGCAGCCGCTCACCGACGGTGCCAAGAAATTTGGCGAGCTCCTTGCCATGCTTCCCTACGATGCAATGTGATTCGAGCCTATAAGGCTTCAATGCAATACAGAAAATCAGCGACTTTCATGACGAGAGCCGCTGATTTTTTCTGTATTTTTTATAATGTGTTTGTTAAAGAAGGGGCTGAATTTGGATTATTATTACTTATTGGTTATATTTGCAAAAACAATTAAAATGATATGTCAGATAAGAGCATACGAACAATCATAAGAAGTTCTGAGTTTGATGAATTTTATTTCCAACAACCTTTAAGGGTTCAGGAAAAATTCAAATATGTTATGGACGTATTAATCAGTGTGTACGACATACCAACAAAATTTATCAAACATCTTCAAAATACCGACCTTTATGAAATGAGGGTATCGGTTGGTACAAATGAGTATCGGACTGTGCTCTTTGCAATTGACAATAGAAATGTGATACAATCTACTCAAATAATACTCCTTAATGCTTTTCTAAAGAAGTCGAATAAGGATTATAAAAAACAGATAGAAAAGGCAAATAAGATTCTTAACGATTTGACATTATGATACAGTTGGATAAAGAAAAGTTGGCAAAGCTCCCTACTTTCAATCAGTTGCTTGATGAAGAATATGGTGAGAAAGGAACAGAATCTCGAAGCGATTTTGATGAAAAGTCGTTGACATGGTTCTATGGCAATATGCTAAAAGAGCGACGTAAAGAATTGAACATGACACAAAAGCAGGTTGCAGAACGCCTTGGCAGGGAGCAGAGTTATATTGCTCGTGTAGAGAGTGGAAGAGCTGATATCCAGATTTCAAGTTTTTTCCGATTTGCCTCGGTGCTGGGAATAGAGTTTGTTCCAACTTACGCTAAAGTGTGACATCTTGCAAAAGCCTTACCTCCAGGTGGGGTAGGTCGGGAGGTTCGGGCACAAAAAAAGCTGTTTTCCTTTGCAGGAAAGCAGCTCCAAACTCTTTAGTACTTGCTAAGCAATTAAGCCTTTACACTGTCAACAGCAGCAGAATCAACGGCTACAGAGTCAGCAACAGAGTCAACTGCCTCAACAGCAACAGTGTCAGTAGCTACAGTATCCTCAGCAGCAGCCTCAGTCTTTGCGCCACCGCAAGAGAACAATGATACACTAAATACAACAGCAAGTAATAAAACTAACTTTTTCATTTTCGTTGAAATTAAAATAATAAAACAATATTTTTATGCTTCAAAAACACTGCAAAGTTACAACAAAACTTTGATATGCAAACATTTTTTGGGAAAATTTTAC
>CAMFSS010000004.1 GCA_945983195.1 uncultured Prevotellaceae bacterium
GAATACATGCCTGTCACGCATGGGGTCGCGAGTTCGAGTCTCGTCCGCACCGCAGAAAATCCCGAGGTCAACCCCTCGGGATTTTTTGTCATTTTCGGCTTAATTGCAAAAAAGTTTCCCCATCACATCTGACATTCCAAACAGCAACGAGGATGCACTGCATCTGGCAGGCATCCTCGTTGTGGTTTTCTCCTATGCGGATATATATACGCTTCGGGGGTGGTATTATTCTTCCTCCTCGGCGTTGGGGTCTTCCTTCATGTTGTGGAATACGTGCTGCACATCGTCGTCGTCCTCAAATTTCTCAAGGAGCTTGTTGAGAGTCTCGCGCTGCTCGGGAGTGACCTCCTTGAGGTCATTTGGCACGTGCACGAACTCATTGCGTACGATTTCGAAGCCGTTCTCCTCAAGATACTTCTGAATGTTGGCATTCTCCTCGAAAGCACCTGAAATTGTGATTTCGCCCTCTTCCTCGTCGCGCTCGATTTCGTCAACGCCGTAGTCGATAAGTTCAAGCTCAAGCTCTTCAAGCTCTACACCCTCCTTGTCCTTCACAGTGAACAGGCACTTGTGCTCAAAGAGGAACGAAAGGCTGCCCGAAGTTCCGAGGTTGCCTCCAAACTTTTTGAAGTAGCTGCGCACTTTGGCGACGGTGCGGGTGTTGTTGTCGGTAGCGGTTTCCACAAGGATAGCGATGCCGAAGGGTCCATAACCCTCATATACAATTTCCTTGTAGTCGCTTGCGTCCTTGTCGGTAGCCTTCTTGATGGCACGCTCAATGGTGTCCTTAGGCATATTCTCAGAGCGTGCAGTGGCGAGAAGCATACGCAGGCGCGAGTTACCTGTGGGGTCGGGGCCGCCAGCCTTCACGGCAATGGTGATTTCCTTTCCGATTTTGGTAAATACGCGCGACATGTGTCCCCAGCGCTTAAATTTTCTTGCTTTGCGAAATTCAAATGCTCTTCCCATAAAAAAGTTTCAATTTATGTATTGTATTTTAATTTTTTTTGAAATTTCCTGATTCGTTGCCGGTTAGCGGAGCTGTGCGCCCACCTGCTTCTGGAGGTTGGTGATAATCTTGTTCATCACAGCGTCGATTTGCTTGTCTTGCAGCGTCTTCTCATCGTCCTGGAGAATGATGCTGATGGCATACGACTTCTTGCCGGCTTCGAGGTTCTTGCCCTCGTACACGTCGAAGAGGCTCACACCGCGAAGCAGCTTGCGCTCCGAGCCGTTCACCACCTTCTCAATCTCAGCCATAGTGACCGAAGCGTCGACGAGCAGGGCAAGGTCGCGCTTCACAGGCTGCGTCTTCGGAAGGTCGGCAAAAGTCACCTTCTTCTTGAGTGTCATCTTCACAAGAGCGTCCCAGTCGAGTTCGGCATAGAACACCTCTTGAGCCACATCGAGCTTTTTGAGAATCGACTTCTTCACAATTCCCACTTCGCCTATGTGCTTGCCGCCGCGGTTGCTAATGGTGAGTGCAGCCGAGAAGATGTCGCTTGAAATCTGCTCCATCACAAGCTCCTTTGCACCGATTCCCATACGTGCGAATATGTTCTCCACCACAGCCTTGAGGTCGAAGATTGTGCTCTTGCGTGCAGCTTCAGCCCAGTTGCCGTCGTGATTGTTGCCGGTTATCCACACTCCGAGTGATGCGTGCTCCGAGAACGCTGCAAGCACCTTCTCCGAGCTGTCGGCATCGGGATTGAAATGGTACACGTTGCCAAACTCATACATCTTCAGGTTGCCGCTGCGGCGGTTGATATTGTGGGCAATGCTCTC
This sequence comes from uncultured Prevotellaceae bacterium, assembly GCA_945983195.1. Taxonomy (GTDB): domain Bacteria; phylum Bacteroidota; class Bacteroidia; order Bacteroidales; family Muribaculaceae; genus CALZFJ01. Next base: position 1,786 of record CAMFSS010000004.1, read on the forward strand.
CAGACCGCCGAATAGTAGCGACTGGCGCAGCACGCAGAGGTCGCTGCTGAGCGGATTGAGCAGATGCACGCAATTTGCCTCGGGATAAGTGGTGAGGTCGGCATAGTAGGCACCGGCAGTGAGCGAGTTGTTCATAATCTCATTGAATCCGCAAGCTGTGAGCTGCTCCGAAATGAGCTGCTGGAGGTCGTTCTTCACATCGGTCTCGCCCTTGTATGAGAGCGAGCTGTGCACTGTTTCATCGAATTCCACATTGTTGTAGCCGTACACTCGCATCACGTCCTCCACAACGTCGCACGGACGCTGCACGTCGACGCGATAAGTGGGCACAAGCAGCTCAAGTGCCTCATCGCTCTCAGAGGTGATTTCAATTTCGAGGCTCTTGAGGATACCCTTGATGGTGTCCTTGCCGAGCTGCTTGCCGATGAGTGTGTCGGCATACTTATATTCGAGTGTAACGGGGAAGCGAGGGAAGTCGTGCGCCTTGATGTCGACTATTTCGCCGCAAATCTCGCCGCCGGCAAGCTCCTTAATCATGAGTGCGGCAGCCTTGAGGTTGTAGACGGTCTCGTTGGGGTCGATGCCGCGCTCAAAGCGGAACGAAGCATCGGTGTTGAGTCCGAAGCGGCGTGCCGACTTGCGAATCCATGTGGGGTGGAAATAGGCCGACTCAAGGAAAATGTCGGTAGTCGACTCGGTAACGCCCGAATCAAGACCGCCAAACACACCGCCTATGCACATAGGCTCCTCGGCGTTGCAAATCATGAGGTCGCGCCCGGTGAGTGTGCGCTCCACACCGTCGAGAGTGACAAATTTCGTACCCTCGGCTACGGTCTTCACCACCACCTTCTCGCCTTTCACTTTGGCGAGGTCGAAGCAGTGCAGCGGCTGGCCGAGACCGAGCAGAATGAAGTTGGTGATGTCGACGATATTGTTGATGGGTCGCTGGCCGATTGCCGTGAGGCAGTCTTTGAGCCATTGCGGACTCTCCTGCACCTTCACGTTGCGAATGGTTACGCCCGAGTAGCGCGGACACGCCTCGCTGTTCTCCACAGTCACCTCCACGGCACCATCGGGGCGGTCGCTCTTGTAGGCAGCCACGTCGGGGCGATGGGCGGCCACATTCAAGCCGCGGTTGGCATTGAGCCATGCTGCAAGGTCGCGTGCCACGCCATAGTGCGAAGCAGCGTCGATGCGGTTGGGGGTGAGGTCCACCTCAAGCACATAGTCGTCGGTCACGTTGTAGTAGTCGCGTGCAGGCGTTCCGGGCTTCACGTCGAGCGGCAGCTCGATGATTCCGGCGTGCGAAGTGCCCACACCAATCTCGTCTTCGGCGCAAATCATTCCGAATGACTCCACACCGCGTATTTTCGATTTCTTTATTGCAAATTCCTTGTCGCCGTCGTAGAGCTTTGTGCCCACGGTGGCAACAACCACATGCTGTCCGGCAGCAACATTGGGAGCGCCGCAAACGATCTGCGTAGGCACGCCGTCGCCAAGATCAACTGTGGTGATGTGCAGGTGGTCGCTGTCGGGGTGTTCCACGCAAGTGAGCACTTCGCCCACCACGAGTCCGGCAAGACCGCCCTTGATAGTTTCAACTTTCTCTACCGAGCCGGTTTCAAGTCCAAGCGATGTGAGGGCAGCAGCCAGCTCATCGGGAGTCAGATTGAAATCGACATATTTCTTCAGCCAATTATATGATATATTCATAATTTTGAGTGTTTATTTTCACTTGAATGATGCTCACATTGAGCCTATTTACGAAAAATCCCACAAATTTACGAAGAAATTTCAATATAGATTGTAGTTAGATGCAAATTAATCAAGATTATGCCCAAAATACTCTCCTATAGCACACTCCTATCCCCCACACCCGCACTTTTCACCAGGTCAGGTTCACATTGTTACACCAATGTTAAAAACTGCATACTCAAGACACTAACTCTGCTTTTTTTAATGAAAAAATGTTGCTATGATGTTTGGAAATATGCAAAAAGCATTATAATTTTGTCAAGTTTTTTGGTGGATTTTACTTCTTTTTGAAAACAATTCTGCCAAAATTCAGTAATTATTCAATCAATTAACAAACTAGAACACATAATCGCATAATTATTCATTTTTATAATTATTATCAATATCGTAACCATGCACTTTAAGAAATTATTAACGAGAATTGCATTGGTGCTCTTTGCAACACTGACACCAATGGCAGTTCTTGCCCAGCCTGTGGCACAGAAACGCACAAAAGCCACAGAGGCGCAGGCAACACTTGAAAAAGTGCGTTTTGAGAGAATGTTTCCCGGTACACGCCCCGAGCGGATTCTCTCACGCACAAGTCACACACTGAACTTCGTCGGTGCAATGTCATCGCAGCTGATGAACGCTTCAGCCGACAAGACTTTAGTCTACGGAAGCCTCATCGGTGGTAGCGGCTACGGAAGCGACATACCCTACGGTATCTACTCCTTCCCGGCATCTTCTGCCGACCCCGTGACAGCAGTTGAAGTGAACTCAAGCCTCAATGCCAACGGTGGCGGCGTACTTGTCGACGACAAGTATTATTTCATCAACTTCTTCGACACGGGCTTTGGCGGAATCTTCGCCTATTTCTACGCCTACAACACCGAATCGTGGTCGCGCATCACATCAAACCGCGTGCAGCTTACAAGCGTAGCTACCGACCTCACCTACGACCCGGTGACAAAAAAGGTGTACGGCTGCTTCCTCAACGACACAATGGACGGATATGTGCTCGGAATCATGAGCACTGCCGACGGTGGCGTAACGCCCATTGCCAACCTCAATGGCCCGCTATTCTGCATCGCAGCCAACAAGGAGGGCGAACTTTTCGGAATCGACGGATCGGGCCGCCTGCTCAACTTCGACAAGTCGTCGGGCAGCTACACACTGGTGGGCACCACGGGATTTTTGCCTAAATACACCCAGTCGGCAACTTTCGACCAAAAGACAGGCGTTCTCTATTGGGCTGCAATGAACAATGCTACTTCCGGACTCTACACCGTCGACACCACTACCGGAAAAGCTACATTCGTAGGCAATTTCCAGGGTCAAGAGGAGTTTGGAGGTCTTTACATTCCCGGTCAGGCTGCTGTTGATGCCGCACCGGCAGCAGTGGAAAACCTCACTGTGACCTACGATGTGGCAACCACAGCTTCGATGGATATATCTTTCACCATGCCTACTACCACATTCGACGGATCGGCACTATCGGGTGAACTCGACTATATCATCAGCCTCAACGATGTGGAAAAAATCGTGAGCAGCGCAAATGCAGGCGAGGCAGTCACCGAGCGAATCAACAATATGACCGTGGGCGAATTCACCGTTTCGGTACGTATACGCAACGAAGCCGGCGACAGCCCTTCCGAGAAAGTGCACAAGTGGATTGGCGCAGACACCCCCGATGCACCTACCAACCTGTCGGCGACAGTCGACGGGGCTTCAATCGTGCTCGCATGGAACGCTCCTGAGCGCGGACAGCACGACGGCTATGTAGATGCCTCAACAGTCAACTACAAGATTATCCGCTACCCTGAAAACCGCGTGATTGCCGACAAACTCACAGCCACAACCTACACCGACACCCCCGATGCATTTTCAATCTCAGCCTACTGGTATGAGGTGATTGCATTCAGCGGCAATAGCGAAGGTGGCTCGGCTACTTCCGACAAGATACTCCTTGGAAGCGCATTCACAGTACCATACAGCGAGACTTTCGACCGTGCATCGAATTTCGACCTCTTTACCGTGATTGATGCAAACGGTGACGGCATAACTTGGCGTTTCGACAACTCTGGCTCGGCGGTATGCTCCAACAGCATGACCGAGAACGCCAACGACTGGCTTATCACCCCACCTATTCACCTCGCAAACGACTACATCTACCGCTTGCGCTTCAATGCCCATGCAGCATCGTCGGGGTGGCCCGAAAAGATACGCGTGGCATTTGGCACTGACCGCACCGTAGATGCCATGACAAGCGAGCTATTCGGTGTCACGGACATCAACACCGTGAACAGCACCGCACATGAGACAATTTTCAGCATCGACACCGACGACGACTACTACTTCGGCTTCCAGTCGGTGAGCGACGCAATGATGTTCAAGCTGTCGCTCGACGACATCTCCATTGAGCAGGCGGCTTCGGTCAATGCACCGGTATCGGTCGATGACCTCACGCTGAAAGCCGGCGACAACGGAGCCAAGAGCGTGACAGTGACATTCACCGTGCCTGCCACTACAATCAAGGGCGAGGCACTCACCACTGTGCCACGCGTGACCATACGCCGTGGAAACTCTATCGTCAAGTCACTGAAGAACCAGGAGCCGGGAGCTTCAGTTTCATTCGTCGACACTGCATGCGAACTCGGCTACAACGAGTACACCGTGTATGCAAGCAATGATTTCGGCGATGCAATCGAGACCACTGCATCAGTGTTCGTAGGCTTTGACCTTCCCGGAGAGCCTCTCAACGTGCTCCTCAAAGAGGTAGACGGAAAGGCAGTCCTCACTTGGGACGCTCCCGCTGCCGGACAGAATGGCGGCTATATCGACACGGATGCCCTCACCTACCACATTCTCTTCGGCAACGACGAGAGCACCGTTATCGCAATGAACGTAGCCGGCAACAGCTACACATTCGACCCTATGCCCTCCAATTCACAATATGCACAACGCTACATCGTGTTTGCAGTGAATGAAAGGGGTGTCGGATACGGCACTTCATCAAACATCATAGTGTTTGGCACACCCTACGAGCTGCCGTTCAACGAATCGTTCAGCGATGCATCAATCCACTATGAAACCTGGGGCATAATCGACGATGACATTGACTATTCGGGCGTGTGGGAAGTGCTCTCCTACGGCACAATGCCTTCGGCTACCGCACAAGACGGCGACGGCGGACTCATCACATTCCTGCCGCAATATGTGGGCGACGAGGCTTATCTCTACTCCGGCAAAATCGGCATCGGCAGCGCAATCAACCCGGTACTCGAATTCTACTATTTCTACCCCAATGGGTCGACCAACGAACTGGTAGTGGAGGCTTCGACCAACGGATATGAGTTCAATGCCATAAAGTCAATCAAGTTTGCCGAGCTGAGCGGTAGCAGCGAGTGGAAAAAGGCTACAATCTCCCTCACCGACTGCATCACCGAGTCGGGCTATGTGCAGATTGCATTCCGTGGCATTGCCCACGACGGACTCACCAGCATTCACCTCGACAATATCTCAGTGACCGACGTGCTCGAATACAATCTTGAAGCCTCTTCCATTTCAGCGCCCAAGCGCATGACCGTGGGTGCCGAAAGCAAGATTGCAGTGAACGTGACAAATGTGGGAACCAAGTCGTTCTACACAGGCGAGCACCAGGTTTCGCTCTATTGCGACGGCAAGCTCGTAGCCACCCAGCCCGGACAATTCCTTTCACCGGGTGAAAGCTACAGCTACACATTCACCCACACTCCCGACCCGTCGTCGGGCGAAACTGCAAGCTTCTATGCAGTAATTGAAAGCTCGCGCGACCAGAACCTCAAGAACAACACCACCGCTACTGCGATTGTGGAAATAAAGGTGCCGCACAAGCCCGTACCGACAGAACTAACTGCATCAGTCAACAACAGCACTGTAAACCTTGCCTGGACAGCCCCCGATGTCACCGAAACCGTCACCCAGCTCGACGACTTCGAGGACTACGAGCCGTTCATCATCGCCAACATCGGCGACTGGACACTTGCCGATGTCGACCGTCAGGGAACTGCCTACTTCAATGGAAGCTGGCCGCACATGAGCGAGCCACAGGCATTCATCGTGTTCAACGCTCCTGAAATCGGCGCCGACTACGACGGTGGATATGAATCGGACTGGAAGGCTTATAGCGGTGACCAGTGCCTAATCTCATTCATAGCCGAAACAGGCAATACCGACGACTGGCTAATCTCGCCCATGCTGAGCGGCAAGGAACAGACCATTTCGTTCTACATAAAGGGCGTATCCGGCTACACCGACAACTTTGAGGTACTCACATCGACTGCAACTTCAGCCATCAACCGCGCAAGCTTTGTGGCACTGAAGGGCATAGGCGGCAATGCTCCGTCTGCTTGGACCGAGATTTCTTTCACCGTGCCTGCCGGAACCAATTTCTTTGCAATACGCCACACCGCTGACGTTATCAATGGCTTTGCTCTGCTCGTCGACGATGCTTCGTTCCAGGCTAAAGCTATGGTGACCCCATCTCTGCTTGGCTACAACGTGTATCGCAATGGTGTGAAAATCAATGACGAGACCGTGACTGTATGCGCATTTGCCGACATGCTTGCCGAGGGCGACAACGACTACAATGTAACCGCTCTCTACAATATCGGTGAATCGGCATTCTCCAACACCGTAACCACCAAGGGAGGCTCAGTCGACAACGCTGCCATTGCCACACGCATCAGCATCACCACTGCCGGACAACGCATCATCGTGGCATGCGCCGAGGGTGAGGCTGTCAGCATCTACAATGTGGCAGGCGTAGAAATTGCCGGCTTCACAGCCGAGAGCAACAACTCGATTGACGTTGCACCGGGAGCCTACATAGTGAAAGTGGGCAACTATGCACAGACTGTTATAGTGAAATAATTAATTCCAATTCTTAATAAACCAATTATTATGCATCTATCAACATTTATCACACGCAGCAAAGCTGTAGCCATGGCAATCATGGCATGCAGCTTTGTGGGCAGTGCCGAGACCTTCACACTTGAAACAGCCGACACACTCGCCGAACTCATCGGCGACAGAAAGTATGAGATTACCGAGCTCAAGGTAGTAGGTCCCATCAGCAATGCCGACATCAAACTCATTCGCCAAATGGGCGGATATGATGAGAGAGCCTACGCCGAGACCGAAGGAAAGCTTGTGGACCTCGACCTCTCTGAGGCTACAATCGTAGCCAACGACTCCGACACCGAGGGCTACTTCTACAATTGGGCTGAATACTTCGTCAAGGACAACGAAGTGAGCGACTTCATGTTCAAGAAGCTGAAACTGGTGACTGTGAAACTTCCTGCAACCGCCACCTACCTTGGAAAAGAGGCTTTCCAGAACTGCAACGCCCTCACTTCGGTGACTATGCCGCAAAGCATCACCACATTTGGCAGCTCAGTATTCCAGAATTGCACAAGCCTGAAATCGGTGGAATTGCCTGCAATCAACGAGATTCCCAGCAGCACATTCTATGGTTGCAGCTCGCTCGAATCGGTGGCAATTCCGCAAACGGTGAAAACAATCGGCATGAGCGCATTCTATGGTTGCAGCTCACTGACCGCTCTTGAGCTGCCTGCCGAAATCACTTCACTGCCGTCAAACTTCTGCAAGAATTGCAGCAGCCTTGCGGCAATTACAATCCCAAGCAGCGTAACTACAATCGGCAGCAGCGCATTCGAGAACTGCGCATCGCTCACTGCAATCGACCTGCCTGAAATTGCATCGCTCGAAAGCTACGCATTCCAGGGCACAGGACTCAAATCAATCACCCTTCCTGCAACCGTGGCTGCACTCAAGAACCGCTGCCTCAACACAGCAGCCGGTCTTACCGAGCTTCACTGCACATCGGCAACTCCTGCCGAGGTGCAATACAACGGTCTTTACGGCATCAACTACGAGTCGTGCACACTCTATGTTCCCGAAGGTTCAAAAGCTGACTACATGGCTGTTGCCGACTGGGCAGCATTTGCCAACATCGTGGAGGGCAGCGGCTCAACCGAGCCTGAGAACCCTGCAGTGCGCGTAGTGACAGTGACCGAGCCCGGACAGCTTGCAAGTGTCGTAGGCGAGAGCTACAAATATGCAGTTGAGGACCTCACCATCACCGGTCCGCTCAATGGCAGCGACCTCTGCTTCATTCGCGACATGGCAGGACGCAGCTTCGACCAGCAGTACACCGACGGCAAGCTCCGCCGCCTCGACATAGCCAATGCCACCCTCGTCTATCAGGGAACTTACAATGAGAATGGCATCCGCGTACCTGTGGAAAGCGACTACTACGCCTACGTAGAGGCGACAATCGGCGGCGACTCTCCCATCAAGATGGCTGCTCGCCAAGACTGCCTGCCCGAACTCGTATTCACAAAGACTACTCTTGAAGAGGTTGTACTGCCCACTTCAATCAAGAAGATCTACTCTTCGTTCTCTGAGTGCTTCGGACTGAAGGGCACCGTAGTGATTCCCGAAGGTATAGAAACTATCGGTGACTACGCTTTCGAAGGCTGCTACAACATTGAGCACATCATTCTTCCTTCCACTCTCGTTGAAAGCTCTTCAGTGCGTCCACCGGCAAATGAAAATGCCATTTGCGCACACGCATTCGACGGCTGCCGCTCGCTCAAGTCGATAGAGATTCCCGAGGTTGTTACCAATCTCCGCGATGCAACTTTCCAGTATTGCTCAAGCCTCACCGAGATTACTCTCCCGGCCAAGCTGACAAACATCGGTGCCAAGACTTTCGGCGGCTGCACTGCAATCAAGAACATCTATGTGAAGAACCCCGACACTTTGGTAAAGGCTTACTATGAGGCCTTCGTAAGCTCAGATGAGAACAAGTCCGGCGTCGACAAGCTCAACTGCGTGGTTACTGTGCCTGTTGGCATGAAGGCTGCCTATAAGGATGCCGATGAGTGGTTTGAGTTCCTCAACATCATTGAGGAGGGCGAAACTGCACAGTTCACCGTGAAAGTGAACGACGTTGAGAATGTTGCCGTGACATTCGGCGACAACCAGACTCTCAGCCTCACCGCCGGTGAAAACACTGTGCTTTCAGCCGACATTTTGAATCCTCTCACCATCACGGCTGCCGAAGGCTATGTAGCCGAAGCCGCTGTGGACGGTGTTACCAAGACCGACCTCTCAGCAGTTGCTGTTCCTGCCGGCTCAGTTCTCGACATAAAGGTATCTCCGGTTTCGGGCGTTGAGGCAGTTAAAGCTGCCAACTTTGCCTACAATCGCGCAGGTGGTGTGATTAGCGCAAACGGTACAATACAGATCTTCACTACATCGGGAGTTCTTGTTGCCACTGCCAACAACACACTCAGCACAGCCAATATGCCCGCCGGCATCTATGTAGCCAAGGTAGGCGACAAGACATTCAAGTTCGTGAAGTAAGAATGTATCAGATTGAGGTCTGTAGTTGCCTCAAAATCGGGAAATAAGGACTTTATCAAAATGTCCTTCAAACATAAAAATTACCCCTGCCCAATTTTGAATGTGCGGCAGGGGTAATTTTTATGCGTTGTCGACAATGCCGATTAGGCTATTGAGCGAAGCGGAATGTGAAGGCGATGGGATAATGGTCGGAGATATAGGGCACTCCGTAATCACCGTTGAGCACCTTGAATGTGCCAGGGCGCACGCCTTTGTAGAAGATGTGGTCGATTACCTGCTCATTGTCGTTGTTGGTTGCAGGATTGCCTTCAACTTCTCCGAAGCCATTGTAGGTGATTGACTTGTCGGTGACAGTGCACTCAGTGCGTGCATCGCCAAGAGCCTTCTTCAGCGGGTCGAAAATGGCATTGTCGGTAGGGCTGTTGAAATCAGCCGAGAGGAACACGGGCAGACCCTGTGTGTTGATTTCGGCAATCTTGTCGACGATAAGCAGAATGGAATTCTTTCGCGCTTCACGGCCTATGTGGTCGAGGTGCGTGTTGAAGTAGTAGAATTCCTTGTCGTTGCCTTTGAGCTTGAGCAAAGCCCAGGTGCAGGTGCGCTTGCAGGCAGCGTCCCAGCCAAGCGACACCTTGTCGGGAGTTTCGGAGAGCCAGAAAGTGCCGCTGTCGACGAGTGTGAGGCGTGTAGTGTCGTAGTAAATAGCCATCATCTCGCCCTCTGCCTTGCCGTCGTCGCGGCCTACGCCAACGTGCTTGTATCCGGTAAGGTTGCTGTCGAGATACTCAATCTGGTCGGGACAGGCTTCCTGCAAGCCCATCACGAGGGGTTTCTGCTCGGCTACCATCTTGGGCGAAGCCTCGCGGCGATTGTCCCAGCGGTTTTCGCCGTCGACATCGGCTGCCATACTCAATCGTACGTTGTAGGAAATTACCTTATACTCCTTAGCCTCTGCGCCACCTTGCGCTGTTGCCACAGCCGCTATCACAAGTGTGAACAGCAGTGTGGATAAAAATCTTAACTGTTTCATTTGTTATGTGTGTAATTTAGTTATGTTATTGTTTCTTTGTTTTGGTGACACATAGTGCCGGGGCTATTTCTTCAGCTTGCCCTCAATCAGCTTGCGTGCCGGTGCAAAACTGCCACCGTGATAGAGCATGCGCCCGGTGGAATCGGTCAGAATATAGTAGGGTGTGGCACCGAGGCTGAGTTTGTTCAGATAGGTATTCGTCACGCCTCCCACAGCCCAGAAGCGTCGCCATGAGGCAGAGTCGCTTCGCACAATCGACTTCCATCGCAGAGTGTCGCTGTCGAGGTCGATATCCACTATTTGCAGGCGTTTGCTGTCAAGCTCCTTGCCAAAGTCCTTCAAGATGCTGAAATCGTTCTTGCGCGACTTGTCGTCGGGATTCCAGAAGTAGTAGATGCTCATGGTGTTGTAGTAAGGGCGTATGAATTCCATGCTGTCGCGGTCGCTCCACAGTGTCATGACCGACATACGGTCGCTGGCGGTCAGCTCAGTACGCATCGACTGCATGGCATAGAATGTGCGCATCACCGACTCGGGGCGCGACTCAATTTCAATCTTCGAAAGCAGCCCATCCACCTTCTTCTTGTCGGTGAGGTCGCTGTAGTCGCACATAAGCAGCAGTGTGCTCACCACATTTGAGGGGTTGGCGGCGATAAATTCGGCAATTGCAGCATCGGTGGCACTGAAATTGGAGTTGGCAAAGTCGTCGCCGTGCTTCACTATGAAGTCACTCCACTCCTCATTTGCGTCGGTACCGCGCACCCTGGTGGCGTATGGAGCGGCAAGCGTGCCCTCAAACTCAATATCATCGCCATTCTGCACCAGTGCATGCACGATGAGCTTCTTCTGCTGGTTGAAGACGTACACCACCACCGGCTCCACACTGCTTCCTGTGTAGGTGAAACGCCCATCCTTCATTGTCACCCACTCGGTATCAAAACCGTCGTCGGTGGCAAAGACTATCCTCACATTCTGTGTCCCTGCATCGGCAAGAGTGCCCTCAATGGTGAAATGGTCGCTCGTGCAGCCTGCCACAGTGGCTGCAACGCATAGCACAACCGCCACCATCTTCGCAAAGGCGGCTGCCGTAGTTATTTTTGCTTTGTTCATAGTCATTGTAGTTAGCATCCGCTCACACTGCTGTGTGTGGGCTTGGCAAAAGTAGCTATTTTTTTCGGTTTTTGGGGCAATTTGCCCCATTTTTTAGAAACCGGGCAATCGAAATCGGTTTTTTTAGAGCAGTGCATAGAGTAATTGCCATTTTTTATGTACTTTTGCAGAAATTTCATTGCTGACGATTGGCGGCAAGAAGGATTAAAAACAAAGACATAAGATTATGCCGAAAATTTCAAATCGCGGAATTATAATGCCGGCCTCACCAATCCGGAAATTGGTGCCGCTGAGCAATGCAGCCAAGAGCCGCGGCATCAAAGTGTATCACCTGAATATCGGTCAGCCCGACCTCCCCACCCCACCCGAGGGTCTGGAGGCTCTTAAGCACATCGACCGAAAGGTGCTGGAGTACAGCCCCAGCGACGGAGTGCGCTCGCTGCGCGAGAAGCTGGCTACATATTACCACCGTTTCAACATCGACGTCACCGCCGACGACATCATAGTCACTGTGGGCGGCTCGGAGGCGGTGCTCTTTGCATTTATGGCGTGCCTCGACCCTGGTGACGAAATCATTGTGCCCGAACCCGCCTACGCCAACTACATGGCTTTCGCCATCTCAGCCGGAGCGGTAATCAAGACGGTAACTTCGTCAATCGACGAGGGCTTTGCGCTGCCACCCGTGGAGAAATTTGAGGAGCTGATCACTCCGCGCACAAAGGGCATACTCATCTGCAACCCCAACAACCCTACCGGCTACCTCTACACACAGAGCGAGATGAACCAGCTTCGCGACATGGTGAAGAAGTACGACCTGTTCCTCTTCAGCGACGAGGTGTACCGCGAATTTTGCTACACCGGTGCGCCCTACATATCGGCATTCCACCTAAAGGGAATCGAAGAGCAGGTGGTGCTGATCGACTCAGTGTCGAAGCGCTACAGCGAGTGCGGCATTCGCATAGGAGCAATCATAACCAAGCACGCCGAGCTAAAGAAGAATGTAATGAAATTCTGCCAGGCACGCCTCAGTCCGCCACTGCTCGGACAGATTGTTGCCGAGGCTTCAATCGACGCTTCGCCTGAATATATGCTCGACACCTACAACGAGTATGTGGAGCGGCGAAAGTTCCTCATCGACGGCATCAACCGCATTCCGGGCTGCTACTCCCCTATTCCTATGGGCGCATTCTACACCGTAGCGCGTCTGCCGGTCGACGATGCCGACCGCTTCTGCGAGTGGTGTCTGCGCGAATTTGAGTGGGAAGGACAGACCATCTTCATGGCTCCGGCATCGGGCTTCTACACCTCGCCCGAATATGGCCGCGACGAAGTGCGTCTTGCCTACGTAATCGAGAAGCCAGAGCTTGCCAAGGCTCTCGTAGTGCTCCAGAAAGCCCTCGAAGCCTACCCCGGCCGCACCATCCGCTAACACTTCGACATAAAGATTCGTTATAGACTCATTGCGTAAATTGTGTAACGAGATTTACGTAATGAGTTTTTTCTTTGCAAAAGTCATGTACCATATGTGCTGATTTCAAAAGCTGCAAAATCACGCTGCAAAGCAGGCTTAATATCAATAGGGGAGGAACACCATAGCGGTGCCCTCCCCTATTGTTGTTATATAAACCCAGAACATTATTTTTTACCCTCAAGCACCTCATTGTAGAATGCCTTCACATCGTTCCAGTGATAGAATGGCGCAATGTCGGTGTCGACTGGGATTGAGGTTTCACGCTCATTGAGCATGAATTTCACAATCACGTCGTCGGCATTCTTCTTGTTGCGGAAGAACACTATCTGCACGTTGCCTGCCATTGGGGCTATCTTGAAGTCGGTGAAGTGCTTGTAGAACTCACTCGGCTCGCTCACCGAGTTGTAGCAGTCCTTGAAGCGGAGTATTCCGGCGAGCGGAATGAGGTTTCCGTCGTGCCCGAAGCGCAAGGTGGCTGCTATGCCGCCCTTTGCAATCGCTTCGTCGGCACTTTCGATGATGTTGCGCAGCAGCGGACGGGCATTGGCAAGTACAAGCCCGTTATTAAGCGCGTAGTTGCTGTCGCACACATAGAAGCGATAATTGAATGCCTGCCACAGGTCAAACAGCTCCTGAGGCTCGAAAAGGTCGAAAAACGACACCTCAGTTTCCATGTCCTGCATGTCGACTGCCAACCAGTAGAATCCCCACATCAGTTCGTGCGGATTCACGTTGCGAAGCACGAATGTATTGTCGCAGAAAAGAGTCTTCATCATGCGGTCGGGACGCGTGTGCGCATTCTCGAATTTGCGGTACTCCTCATGCCACGGTCCGCCCTTGCCGGTAAACTTGTTCGACTCCTCGCTGTGGTAGTTGAGATAATTCATGTAGCGCATACTTGCCTCGCGTGTGATTTGCAGCTTGGGATTAAGCTCCTTCAGACGCTCGCAGAAGGCATCCATGCTCATGGCGCAGCGCATCACTATGGTGGAGCGTGCCGAAATCGACGGTTCGCCCTTGAACACCTGCGGATAGGCTGCCATCATGCGCTCGGCAATGCCGCGGTGCTGGCGCACACCGAGGGGCGAGAGGTCGCCGCCGCGTCCTTCAGCCTCAAGCCACACCAGCTCAATGCGCTTCAGTGCATCTTCGCCAAGCGGAGTGAGTGCTTTGGCATCGTGGGCACGGCGCATCAGCTTGAGCACCCACTCATAGTCGTTGTCGCCTATGAGATAGCGCGAGCCATGGCGGCCGTAGTGGCTGATGTAGAACGGCTCATAGCCCTTAGGAGCAGGCGTATTGAGCGATTCTGTCACAGGATAGGCATAGTACACACCGCCGGCTTTATTGAGGTCGGCAAAAATCTCTTCAGGAGTAGTCTGGCACACCGCAGCAATAGGCAGCAGCAATGCCGACAGAATGATTGATAGTCTTTTCATGTCGATAATGGCTTTTTTTGCAAATATAGTGATTTTTTTCGGGTAGACAGGATAGGGGCATTATATTTCTGCACACCCCTATCCCGTGTGTAGCCCGTAACACCGGTTACTTGTAACCGTCGTTCTGCTGGAGTTCAGGATTGTTGGTCATCTCGCTCTCGGGGATTGGGAACAGTGCGTAGTAGTCGGCTACGTCGGCACCAAGTCGCTCGCCGTTCTTCCAGTCCCAGTTGTTGCCCTTGGTGTATTTTCCGAAGCGTATGAGGTCGGTGCGGCGTATAAGCTCCGATGCCATTTCGCGCTGACGCTCGGCAAGAATGAAGTCGAGCGAAAGCTGGCTGTCGGTGATTGCACCGCTCACTGCCGACGACACACCTGCCTTGGCATACTTGCCGCTCATGTAGGCACGCTCGCGAATCTCGTTCACATATTTCAGTGCCTCGGCACGGTTGCCGGTGCGGAGCAGAGCCTCGGCTGCCATGAGGTAGGCATCGCCGGTGCGGAACATCGGGAAGTCAATCGAGGTGTAGGTATAGCCCGAAGCGCATATCTTGTCGTCCTTGGTCACGTTGCGCCACTTGATGTAGCCGTAGCCGCAGGTGAATGTGCTTGTCATTGCCTGGTTGTCGTCCCAGGTTTCCTTCTTCTGGTTGTCGAGAGCGGTCATAAACTGGGCGCGCTTGTCGTTCTTGGTGTTGCCCCATGTGTCGTCGGTGCGGAAAGTCACGTCGGCAGGGTCGAAAGCGTCAACGAGAGTCATCTTTGCACGCACGTTGCCCCAGCCTTTCGAGCCTACGCCTGTCTGGTAAAGCTCGTCCATCGGGCCATTCACGAACGCCTTCACATAGAAGTTTGTTCCTGCCGAACTTTGTGCACGGAGTCCGTCCTGAACGAGCGGCCAGATGATTTCCTTGCACGTATTGTTGTCGGCGAGGAATATGTGGCGGTAGTCGCTTGCAAGAGGATAGGCATTGCTGTCGATCACCTTCTTGGCGTAGGTGAGGCAGTCGGCATAGCGGTCGGTGCCGGTCCATACCTGGGCATTGAGATACATGCGCGAGAGCAGGAACCATGCAGCCACCTTGTCGACGCGTGCATATTCATTCTGTCCCGGCTCTTTGAGAATGTCATCGCCCTCCGATTCGCCGAGAATGGCTTTCAGCTCGCTCTCAGCATACTCGAAGGTAGCCTGGCGGGTCATCTGCACGGGCGTATCCTTCACACCCACACCCTCGGCGAGAGAGGGAACGCCACCGAAGAGGTCGCAGAGCATCGAGTAGCAATAGGCGCGAATGAAGCGTGCCTCGGCGCGGTAGTTGAGGTAGTCGGCACTCATCTCGTTCCACACGCCATAGCCCTTCATCTTGTCGGGCGTACACTCGCGGAGGAACTCGTTGCAGTAGGCTATCGACATGTAGAGTCGCTGGTAGGTCCAGGTGATTACTGAAGCATTCGATGCGGTCCACTGGAGATTGAGGCACTTGCGCAGACCGTTTGATGACGACGGCATCAGGAAATCGTCGGTCGAAAGCTCCTGGAGGTAGAACAGCAGGCGCACATAGCCCGAGTAGCCCTCATTGGCTCCTTCAAGGTCGCCATCACCGCCGTCGCCGCCTTGCTGTCCGGTGAGAATCAATGATCCGTAGCACTTGGCGAGCACGCCAAGATAGCCGTCCTTGGTGCTGTAGACCTGCGGACCAACCAACTGGTTATCATCTAATGGCATTGTGTCGAGGTCGCCTACGCACGACGAAAGGCACAATATGCTTGCAAAAAGCAGGAAAATATATTTTTTCATTTTCGTAATGTCTTGATTTGTGGTTAGTAATTAGAAGTTAAGATTCACACCTACATTGAAAGTGCGCGGACGTGGATAAACCTCGCGGTCGATACCGTTGCTAAGCTCCGGGTCGATACCGCTGTAGCCGGTGATGGTGGCAAGGTTCGACACGCCGAAGGTGAGGCGCAGTGAGCTCTTGTCGTTCCACAGCTTGCGGAAGTTGTAGCCGAGGGTCACATTGTCGAAGCGGAAGAATGAGCCGTTTTCGAGCCACATGTCGGAGTAGAGCTGCTGGGTCTCAAATCCAAGGTCGCGAGTGCTGCGCAGAATGTTGCTGAAGCTGCCCTGGTCGCTATATACCGACTGACAGTATTCGTCGGCTCTCACATAGTTGTACACATAGTTGCCGAATGAGCCGTGACCGCTGATTGAGAGGTCCCAGTTCTTGTAGGTGAAGCGTGTGTTGAAGCCGAGATACGATGTCGGGAGCGCGCTCTTGCCGGTGGCATATTTTGTCTCGGTAGCCGAAACCGACCCGTCGGGCTGCACATACTGTCCCTCAAGCGGCTTACCATCCTCGTCGTAGGCCTGCTTTGCGAGATAGAATGTGTAGGGACGCTCATCGACCATAAACACCTGTACGGTCTTGCCGGTACCCGAAATAGCGCCTGTATTCACGAAGTTGGCTCCGGTGTCGATGGTGTTCAGCTTGGTGATTTTCGAGTCGTTCCAGGTGTAGTTCACACCCACGGTCCACTCAAAGTCGTTTGTGCGCACAGGCACTGCATTGATGGCAAATTCCACACCCTGGTTCTCCATCTTGCCGATGTTGGTGGTAACAACCGATGAGTAGTTTGTACCTGAAAGCACGTTGATTGTGTTCAAGAGGTTCTTCGTAAATCGCTTGTAGTAGTCGATTGTTCCGTAGATGCGGTTTCCAAGGAAGCCGTAGTCAATTCCAACGTTCCATGTGGCAGTGCTTTCCCACTTGATGTCGTTGTCGTAGCCATTGGGGCGGTAGGTCTGATACCACTTGTCGCCAAACTGGTAGGACGACTCAGGATACGACACCGAGAATGTAGTCATGTAGGGATAGTCGTTGATGATATCCTGCTGTCCGGTAACACCGTAGCCAAGACGCAGCTTGAGGTCGGAGAGTGTGTTCTGGTCCTTCAGGAAGTCCTCCTGAGTGATGCGCCATGCGAGAGCCACCGACGGGAACAGACCCCAGCGATTATCCTTCGAGAAGCGCGAAGAGGCATCAGTACGCATTGTAACCGTTGCGAGATAGCGGTTGTCGTAGCTGTAGTTCACACGGCCGTAGAAGGAGAGGAGGTAGTATTCCGACTCATAGTGGTAGGGGGTCTTGAGCTGGTTGCCCTCGGTGTCGTCGGTAGTGAAGTCATACTTCTTCCAGAAGTGCTGCCAGCCGTAGCCTGCCATCACGCCGAAGTTGTGCTTGCCAAGCTCCTTGTCGTAGTTGGCAAAGGCATCGAGAAGATAGTTGCGCTTGTCCTGTGTTCCTGCCTCGGCAATGCCCGTACCGTCCTTCTGGTTGCCGGTGTACATCATGCCTGCCAATTGAGGCACGTCGCGGTTGTATTTGCTGCGGAGCACATCGTAGCCCAGATTCACATTGAGCTTGAGGTCTTCAAGTCCGTGAACTTTATACATGATTGCTGCGCTTCCGATTGAGCGTGTAATCTTGTTCTGGCGGTCGGTGAGGTCGAGTGTAGCCACCGGGTTGTCAGTCTGGATTGCCATGGGCGAGCCTCCGTTGGTCCAGATGAAATATCCAAGACCCGGATCGGTGGCTGCCGTTGCGCTGCCGGTCTTCACGGGGCGTGTCGGGTCGTAGCGGAGGGCGTTGCCTACTACCGAGCCGTCGACCTGACGGTTCTTCTCGTATGAAACCTTCAGGTTAAGATTGACGGTGAGGTGCTTGTCGAAGAATTGCGGTGCAATGTTGCCGCCGAAAGAGTAGCGCTGGTAGTTGCTCGTCTTGATGATACCATTCTGGTCGGTATAGCCAAGAGAAACGCGATAGGGGCTATCTATAGCCTTGATATTGCCCGAAACCGAAAGATTCTGCTCGGTGCTGAACGCTGTGCGGTAGATTTCGTCCTGCCAGTCGGTGTTGGCATCACCGAATTTGGCGTCACCCGGCACACCGGTAACGGTGGGAACATACTTGCGGAACTCGTCGGCAGTGAGCACATCGAGCTTCTTTGCAACAGTACCCACGGCATAGTTGCTGCTGTAGGTGACCTGAGTGCGGTCGCCGCCCTTCTTGGTGGTGATTACAATCACACCGTTTGATGCACGCGAACCGTAGATGGCTGTTGCCGAAGCATCTTTAAGCACGGTGAATGTCTCAATGTCCTCGGGGTTGATTGAGCCGATGATGTTGGTTGCGCCCTCAATGGTTGAGTTGTCCACAGGCACACCGTCAATCACGATAAGCGGGTCGTTGCTTGCCGAGAGGCTCGCTCCGCTGCGTATGCGGATTGTTGCTCCCTCGCCCGGTGCTCCGGTGCTCGACACTACGTTTACGCCTGCCATTTTGCCGACAAGAGCGTCCTGTGCCGACACGCGGTTACCTTTGTTGAGTTCGTCGGGCTTGATTGCCATTACCGAGCCGGTAGCATCCTGCTTCTTTACGCTACCATAGCCGATAACCACCAGCTCCTCAAGGTTCTGGGCATCTTCCTTGAGCACAATGCCGGTCTTCACCTCAGGAGCATTGGCTGCTACCTCACGCGACTGGCAGCCAACGTATGAAACCACAAGAATAGCGTTGTTGCTCGGCACTTTTAGTGTGAATCGTCCGTCGATATCGGTGGCAGTTCCGGTAGTAGTGCCTTTTACGAAAACTGATGCACCGATGATAGGTTCTTTGCTACCGTCGACCACAAGACCCTGTATCGAGGTCTGGGCAAATGCGGTAACACCTGTGATTAATGCCGCAATGAGCATAATCATCTTGAAGAAATCAATTTTTAAGTGTTTCATTTAATTGTTAGGTTTATGTGAATTTTGATGACAAAGCACTTTGTGAGCTTTGATGCAAAATTAGTCACTTCAACCCAACGTCAGAGCCGTGTGTAAACACACAAAGTAACCCACAATTTCGAAAATATAAATAACCGCCACTGATTATCAGCCAATTACCTACCGATAATCAAGGCAAAAAAGTAACCCTAAAGCCCATTTCGGTTAACTCTCCACCGATTAATTCTCATTTTTCAGGCCTCGGCTACAGAGGGTGTGTCAGCATAGATTCTGCACTGATTCCACAAAGCTGTCCTTTGGGACGATAGCTTTGTTGCGGGTGCGCAGGCGGTAGTTGTAGACCGTCTGCGAGGAGTAGTGAAGGAATGCGGCTATTCGCGTGCTGTCGTTGATGCCAAGCCGCACAAGGGCATAAATGCGCAGCTCGGGCGTGAGCAGCTCGCCGTCCTTCGGCACTATCTGCGCCCCCGGTTGAAGGAGTTTGTTGAACTCGTCGATGAACGTGGGGAATAGGTCAAGGAAAATCATATCAAACTTGCGGAAGAAGTCTTTCAGGCTCTTTGCCGCAATCGGCTCATTGAGCACGTCGAGCAGCTCGGCTTGCTGCCCTGCCTTCACCTTCCGCACCAGCGACAGGCGGTAACGCTCAGAGGCATCAATGTAGCCCGAACAGATGTCGAATAGCTGGGCAATGTACTCCTCCTTGATTTTGTTTGAGTCGGAGAGGCGGTGGTTCACGCTGTTGAGGTCGTCATTGAGGGCTGAAAGCTGCCCGTTGAGGCTCACAAGGCGTGCATTCTGCGAGTTGAGCTTGCTGCGTGCCTCATTGAGCTTGCGGTTTCGGTAGACGAGCAGCACGAGCAGTGCCACCAGCACAATGGTCATTAATGCCACCAAGCCATAGTAGGCGATGTTGCGCTTGCGTTCCTCCTCCTTGCGGTGGCTGTAGGCAGCGGTGATGATAGGCATGTATTCAGCCACCTGCATGATTCGGCTGCGTGCATTGCTCTCGATTATGTCCTCAAGGGCGCATGTGATATACTTGTAGGCACGGTCGATGTCGCCCTCGCGATAGAGCAGCATGGCGAGGTCTTGCAGCGATGTGTAGGTCTTTATGCAACTGCGCTTGTCGATGATTGCAGCGCGTGTGAGGCACAGCTTCTCCAGGTCGCGCTTGCCGAGGAAGCGGTAGGTCTCGGCGAGCGAAGCCCAGTAGATGGCATTTCCCATAGCGTCGGGGTGGTCGGCAACCGATTCAAGCAAGGTGCAGGCATCGCGGAAGCTGCCCTCGATTTTCAGAATCTCCGCACTGTTGACCGCATAGCCCACACCGCCTTCGGGGTTCACCATGGCTATGGAGTCGCGGCAACGGCGCAGCTCGGCGGCATAGCTGCGACGCTCTTCATCGTCGATGGCATCGGCAGCAAGCGAGTGGATTATGGAGTGGCGAAGGTAGTAGAAGTAGGAGCTGCCGCGCACAAAGTCGGTTTTGGGTATGGAATTAAGAATCCGCTGCCCCTCCTTGAAGCGTCCAAGCCCCTTCAGTCCGTCTGCTTCGTTCATCAGTGCAAGATTGATTGAGTCGGGAATACCGATTTTGCGAGCCATCTCCAGCTTCTTCCGGGCATAGTAGAGTGCCGAGTCGAGCCTGTATTTGCGGTAACGCTCGAAAAGTGTGCTATACTCGTCGAAAAGAGCCTGCTCATCAACTGCATTCTTCAGCTTGTAGAGGTGCCGCTCGATGCTGGAACGCTTCTGCCCCTCGTATGTGGCCTTGTTGGCAATTATTTCATCGAGAACGAGCAGCAGCGAATCGGTGGTGGAAGCGGTTGCCGCCTTTGCGCCCGGTGCAAAGGCCAGGGCGGCAAGCAACACTTTAAGATACTTTTCTATAGCAGTTATCATGGCGTAATTATTTTGGGGTTTGAGTTTTCCTATTTGAGCCAACCGGCATGTCTGTACCACGTCACAGCCTCGTCGATGCCGCGCTCAAGCGTGTATTGGGGCGAGAAGCCAAAGTCGCGCTCGGCATCGCTAACATCGCAGAGCCAATTGCGCTGGCGCATAATCTTGTATTTGTCGCGGTTGAGGGTGCTCGGCTTTAGCTGCACCTTGCCAATCCACTCAGCCACTACCGATACGGCGTAGACCACCCACAGCGGACAGCACACCGGCAGCACCACGCGCTTGCCCAGACAGCGCATCACTATGCTGCGGAACTCCTTCTGCGTGTAGGCACGCGGCTCGGCTATGAAATATGCCTTGCGCCGCGGCTCGCACTCCAGAGCCTGCATCACAGCCGCAGCGAGGTCTTTCACATAGATGAACGTGAGCATCTGCTTGCGGAAGCCCACGCTGAAATCAAATCCGCGTGCAATGCTCTTTATCATCATGAAGTAGTCGCGCTCATGCGGGCCATACACGCCGGTGCAGCGGAAAATGGTGTAGGGGAAGCCCTCCTTCATCTGCAAGTAGGTCTCAGCCTTCAGCTTCGACACGCCATAGCGCGTGTTAGGCATAGGGATATTTGCTGTCGTGAAAGGCTTGTAGGTCGCCTCATCGCCCTCCCCCATTGCACTCAGGCTGCTCATGAGCAGAAAGTTTTGGGGCACGGCATCGGCAGCAATCAGCGAGTCGACGAGCGTGCGCATATATTCATAGTTGATGCGGTTGAAGTCGAGGAAATTCACGCACTTTGTGGCACCGAGATTGTGCACCACAAAATCCCACTTGCCGCCCATCGAGGCAACGGCATCGGTGATTTGCCGTGTGAGATTGTCGCTGTTGGAATAGTCAAGCTCAATGAAATTGATGCGCTCGTCGGTGAGAAACTCGCGCGAAGTGGTGCTGCGCACCGCAGCCCACGTCTCGTAGCCTCGGCTGAGAGCTTCAGCCACCATAAAACCGCCGATAAATCCACCGGCACCGGTAATAAGAATCCTTTTGCCCATTTCCTTAAATTCCTGATAAAGTGGCACTCCGGAGCAGCCTCCGGCATTTCCACCCCACAAAGTTATCAAAAAAACTTCATATTTTCCACCGAAATCCCCACAAAAAAGCAGCACCCACCCCCACAGCCGTCGCTATCGGGTGGTGAGGTGGGTGAAGAGATTGAAGAGGGCGGCTACGCACTCCGACTCGGTGATTTTGGTGGGAAAGCCGTAGGCTGCCATCACTGCACGGTCGTTCTGGCGGTGTGCCTCACGCAGCTCAGTAGGCATCAGCACGGGGTCGTAGAGTTCGGCAAGTGATGAGTCGGGATAGAGGGCACGTGCATCGAGAATGGCTTGAGCCGTCTGCTCAATGCGCTTTTTGGCAGCCTCATCAGCCTCCGGCCATGGGAAGTTGTTGTAGACTACGTCCTTTGAGTAGCGATAGTCAGATTTGAGTCTACCACACACTGTTCGAATCCACGCCATGTGCACATTGCTTTGCAACACACCGAAGTGATAAAGTGTGGCATTGGGGATAATATGCACAGCATTGCTTGCAATATCATTTGCTGATAAAAATCCCATAGGGATATGCCTTCTCCTTTCAGATGATGTACTTGGAATGATGATACAATCCACACCTTCAGGTTGAGCAATTTGTGCAAACATGTTTGGAACTTTAGCATAACCTTGTGTAGTTTTTGCACTTGATGACAATCTAAAATCCTGCACAGCCGAAACCACATTATACAGAATCTTATTCTGCTTGATTTCAGCAGGTGAGGCGTTCTTTAGCCAAAAACAGTATCGCTTCTTGCCCTTCAGAAACTCTTCTGCACCATAATATTGCCTAATCCACTTCAATAGAGATGAATCTTTGTGGAGCAATTCATTTTTTTCTTCTTCTGTCAAAATAAAATGTCCTCCATCTCTTGGCTGATTACCGAAATTCATATATGGCACATCACAAATCGGGACGTTTCGGCTGGTAATAAAAGTCGATGAGCCTTCAAAAAGATATGGACTAATATTTTTGACTTTATTAAGCATTCCATTTGCTAAAAACAACTTCTTTTCATAGCCTTTTGCCGATTCGCCACAACTAAAACCGACAATAACGCAATGTACAGCAGCTTTGTTTGTCGACTCGTTACTCCATTTGAATGTTTGATATGCAAAATTTATTACAATTTTGAGGTCGTTAAGCAACACATTCCACAACACAGGCACTTGAGAACCTTGACAGATACTATTTGTTGCAACAAAACCCGTTCTTACGGTAGTTCCCTGCATCATTTGAGCTGCTTTCTTGAACCAACAGCAAACGTAATCGAGGTCATGAACATTCTTGATTTTTCCAAATATATTTTCCACCTCCATTTTTTGCTGGCTTCCTTGTTCCATCATTCGAGCACCGATAAATGGCGGATTGCCTATGATGTAGCTAAGCCTTGAAGCCTCAATTACGCTCTCCCACGGCGTGGCAAGGGCATTGCCCTCGTGAATGTTGGCATAGCTTTTCAAAGGCAGAAAGTCGATGTCCTTACCCACAATTCGCTCAGTTTCGGCAAGCATCTGCGCCTCGCTAATCCACAGAGCCGTGGTGGCTACAGTTACGGCAAAATCGTTGATTTCGATGCCGTAGAATTGGTTGATGCTCACCTTGATAGGGCTTTCAAACATACGCGTCTGGAAATACCCATGATCGCATAGGGCAAAAATTGCGCGGTTTTCAAGGCGGCGCAGCGAGAGATAAGTTTCGGTGAGGAAATTTCCGCTACCACAAGCCGGGTCGAAGAAAGTGAGCGAAGCGAGCTTGTCGCGGAATGCATTGAGGCGCGTCACAATTGTCTTATCCACTTTTTCTTCAAGGATATCATCAAGTTCACGGCGAAGGTCGTCGAGGAAAAGAGGGTCGATAACCTTGTGGATATTCTCGATTGAGGTGTAGTGCATTCCACCCTTTCGGCGCGTCTCGGGATTGAGCGTGCTCTCAAACAGACCACCGAAAATCGTTGGCGAAATCATCGACCAGTCGAAGTCGAGCGAAGCGTGCTGAAGCAGGAGGGAGCGATTCTCGTCGGTGAATGGAGGAATGTCAATCTCCTCGGCAAATAGTCCGCCATTGGTGTAGGGGAAAGCAGCCAGTTCGGGCTTCATGAACCGGCTTCGCTTCTCAATCGGGGTGTTAAGCACCTTGAATAGCTGCATCAGCGCATCGCGCATATCCTCGGTGGCATAGTGCGCCATATAGTCGTGGAAAATGTCGCGCCGTCCGAATACCCCGGCATCTTCGGCATAGAGGCAGAACACCAGACGCACACACAGCACATTGAGGCAGCGGAGCGTCTCGGGGTCATTGTCGCCATACTCGGCAATAAAGGCATCGTAGAGCTTCCCGACAATCTCGCCTGCTTTCATCGACACTTCAAATTCCTTCTGCAAGTGCTCGTTGCCGGTTTCCACAAGAAAGCGCAAGCGGTAGTATTCGTGTCCGAGGTTGCAGAGTTCCACACGCTGTGGCTCACTGTTGGGATTCTCCATATCGTAGATGTCGAACTCAGCAAAATTGCAAGTCACAATCCATCGAGGGTGTTGCGACACCGGGATATTTATGGCATATCGCTGTGCCTGCTGGAATGGTGTGAGTTTAGAGCCATCAGCTTGGGTGATTGTCTTTCGTAAGTCTTTGCCGAGCGACTTCTGCTCAATCATCACGCGTGTGGAGGGTATCATCACATCAATAAATGAAGTGTGGTCGAGCTTTGCCTGCTGCTCAAACTGCAAGAACAGCGACGGATTTTCCACACCGAACACTTCGGTGACGAGTTCGGTCCAAAACACTTGGCTTTCACCCTTCTCATATCCACGCCCTTTCCAGCGGAGCGCAAATGCCTCAGCCGCTTTAGCCTGTTGCTTCTCGGTTTTCATCTCCAAATGATTTTATAGCTCCGCAAATATAGTAAACCTTTTGCAAATCACCCCCATCAAGCCCTGCATTTTTCATTTGCCGGAGAGGGAATTGAGCAGGGTGTCGATTACTCCGACGTAGTAGAATGGCACATTCACCAACCTGAACCTGTGTCCTGTGGGCGACACCACTTCATCCGTTCCGAATTGTCCCGGCCACACCCGAATGGCTATATCCGACGCATCAGGCTGCGACATGAATGAATGGAGTGAGCGCAGATGGGCGTTAGTACCCGCCTTCACTTCAATTGGAATCAATGATGAATTGTGCTGCCAGATGAAATCGACCTCGGCTGTTGTACCCTTCTTGTCACGGACCCAGTAGAATTGTTCATTTCGATACTAGCGATCCAGCACCCCACGCCCTACCTGCGCCAAAAACAATTCAGAAGCATAACCAATCCACGCGACCCCCCGCCGCGGCCAATGCATATACTCGGTCTGGATTCCCACCGAGAAATTCATTATTCCCGAATCGAGCCACACCAATTTCGGCTGCCGGGCAATAGCCGGTATTGCCGGAGCTTTCACCGAAGTGACAGGATAATCCAAACTGAGCAGAAATGCCTTCTGCAACACCTCCATCGCTTCATGCACCTCTTTGCTGGTATAACTGCTGCCCGCAAAGCGATTGAAAGTGACCGATTGCCCGGCACAAGCCCAACCGTGTGTGAGCAAATGGCGAATCACATTCACCTGATTGACGTTTTTTGCATACTTTTCCACATCGTCGTTATAGCCTTCGAGCAACGACTTGTAGATAGCCGACAATCGGGTAATATCGCCGTGGAGAGCATATTCGGCGACAACCTCAGGCATTCCGCCAACTAGTGTATAGCGGTTGAACAAGTCTGTCAGCATGTTATGGACAATCGGATTCACACTGAGATCGCGAATCATCTGAGCCAACCTATCGTTGCCGGTGGCATTCAGAAATTCCAAAAATGAGCACGGGCGCAGCGACAGATACTCCACACGCCCCACAGGAAACGAAACGCGCTGCTTTATGAGCGTTTGCAGCCTCGACCCGGCGGCTATAATGTGCAGCCATGGCATATTCTCATAAAAATAGCGTAGCAATCCCACCGCCTTAGGCTCATTTTGAATCTCATCAATGAATAGCAGAGTGCGTTTTGTGGAGTCAACGACAATTTTGCTTTTCAGGCAAATAAATTGGAAAATATCGTTTACGTTATCCGACAGTGAGAACACTTCAGCATCGGCACGCTGCTCAAGATTCAGCTTGATATACACTTCAAATTCCTTGCCGAGTTCATCAACAATAGTGGTTTTACCTACCTGTCGCGCACCACGCAGCACAAGGGGCTTTCGGTTGTCGCGCAAGCTCCATTCACGAAGACTGTCAATTAATTGGCGATGTATCATTCCTTTATAGCATACTTATACGTGCTGCAAATATACAGATTTTTCCTAAAACATAGGCAAAATCAAGCAAAAATTTGCCCAAAACATAGGCAAGCTCACACCTTTTTTTGCCGAAAACATAGGCAAATGTGCGATTCTTTTCCCTAAAACATAGGCAAAAGATTACTGTGCGATTTTTGACAGGGTGGTGAGGATAGAGTGCCAGATGCCGATGGTGTAGCCCTCGGATGCGAAAACCACGCGGTTGAAGGTGTCGGCAATCAGTACCACCGGTCGGTCGGTGCCAAATGTCGACATTTCGCCGGCTATCACACCGTCGACATCGGCTCCCAGCATCACATTCGCAGGCAACGAAGGATAGTCGGCAGCCTTGAAGCGTGCAGCCTCATCGGCATCGGCAAAGAGCATCAGCACCTTCACTCCGCACTGCTCCACTTCGGCAGCAAGCGGCGCGAGATCGTTGAGGATATGCGCCGTAGGCTCATGGTTGGGCTTGATGAGGGCAATCACATAGTAGCCGCGCCCGGTGGTGGAGAGAATCGACTTCACTGTGCCGGTGGCGAGGTCGAGATAGCGGTTTTCGCTGTTGAAATTGCCTATCACCTGCACCAGCGACGTGTCTTGCCGCACCACAAGCTGTTCGCGGTGGGCAGCACCCTCCTCCACTCTGAAAATGCTTGCGCGTACAAGCACAGTGCCGTCGGCAAGACGCTGCCCGGTGACAAGCAGTTTCTGCCCGGCATCGGTGGCGGTGCCACCCTTGAAGTCGTGGCTCCAAGTGGCATAGTCGTCGTAGTTGAGCAGCGACGGTGCTCCTGCCGTGATGTCGGATAGAGTGAAATGATAGTAGTAGCCGGGATCAGCGATTC
>CAMFSS010000005.1 GCA_945983195.1 uncultured Prevotellaceae bacterium
GCGAAGGCGGGCCAATGACCGGGGAAAGCGCAGAATGGATTGACGTTCAGACTGCCGTCCTTGTAGATGTTGATGGTGGAAAGGTAATTCATAGGCACTCGGGCGAGATAGTCGGCAGCACGGTGGTAACGCTCCTCGCGCAGCGCAAGGGTGCCGATGATTTCATCAATATAGGGTGCATCGGTGCGAGCATAGAGCTTCAGGTGGCGGTAGAGCGGTGAGCCGGCAGCGATGGCGTGCTTTACGGCTATGAGCTGCGATGAAGTGAGCGTGTTCATCAGCCTGAACGAAGGAGTGCTGTAGTCGATTGGATTCCAATATACGGTGCTGTTGCGAATCTCGTCGAGGGTGAGGCTGAGCAATTGCGTTTCGGGAATGATGCGCCACGGGTCGTCGAAAGGCCAATAGGTGTGGCGTTGCTTTGTGGCAAACAAATTGTCGGCATAGCTGCACAGCAATATGGCGGTGGCATAGTCCTTCTGCCTCCAAAGAGCAGGGATCCAGTTTACATAGACGATATTCTGTAGCATACGGTTCCACTCTGTGGCATCGATCGCCAAAGTGTTCATCTTGCCTTCAATCCACCGCAAGTCGGAGAGCAGTGAGTTACAACTGCCGAGTGCGGCATCTACTTTCATGCGGTAGGCACGGGCGTGGTCGCGGAAGTCGGGAGAGGAGAATTGCGACTGCATTGCCCTGGCAATGTGCAGCGAGGCAGTGGCATAGTCGGAGTGGAACTCTCCGGCCTCGTAGGCAAGAAAGAATTCCCAGTCGCCACGGTAACGCGCTTTCTTGCTGCGCAGTACCCGCTGCGCTACCTGCTTTATTGCGCAGAAGTGTGCAGAATCGGTTGAACAGTGCTGGATGTGTGCCATCAGTTCGGGGCAGTCGGGATTACGCTCTGCCATATATGCCACGGCATCGGGGTGTACGATGGATTTGAAATCGCCCGAACGTGCGAAGAACCGGTTTGCCTTATTCACGTCGCCGAGCCTCGACCAGCATCCTGCCACATACTTCATTGCCATACGCTTCAACAGGTTGCTGTCGGGGAAATCGCGGAAACACTTGTCGTAGCTTTCCACGCACCCGGCATAGTTGCGTGCGGCAAACAGTGCCCTAACGAGTTGCAGTGCGTAGCGGTCCTTAAGGCGTGAACCTTGATATGCTTTGCACGATTCGATGATGTCGGTAAATTCTCCTGTGGTGCCGTATCTCGATTCGGGATAATACCACGGCGAAGCTACCTCTTTGCGCTTGCGCTCCAAATCCTTGGCGGTGTAGAGGAACTGCTCGATCTCACAGTCGTTGGTGTTGCGAATATAGGCAAGGAAAAGATTGTCGGGGTCACTTTCGGGGTCGTAGCCCTCATCATCGTAGAGCACCTTTGCAATGTCGTCGGCAGGGATTTCAGGTGATGTGAGCTGTTGCCACAGCCGCAGATTCTCACTGCGCTCAAATGAACACACACTGTTGCCATCAGTCCTCGAAGTGAAGAACTTTGGCGTTGGTATTACCGGGAAAAACGGACCGCAAGCCTCAGCTGTAGGCACAGCTACGAGCATAGCTGCCATGCAGCTAATTATCGCTATCGGAAGAGTATATTTTGTCGATTTCATCAGCAGTGTATTTTGAAAGGTTTTGTTGGTCGAGGTGATATATAATGTTGCTGTGAGGTCGCTTTAAGAGGCGACGCTCTATGGCAGCTTTCACAGCCAGCACTTCATCAGAGACTGATTTCTCGGTGCGCACAATGTCGCCCTTGCGGATTACTATATCTTTGTGGATTATATCGCAAAGCGCACGGTGACTGCTCGTTCCAAATGTGGCAAAATGTGCGGTGTCGGCGACATTCACCCCATTCAGTAGCCCCATAAATTGCCTTTTGCGAAACAGCAGTTGCCACGAGTAGGTGGGATATGCCACATCGAGGTGGAGCGGATAATCATCGAGATGGCTTAGGTATTTCTCAACATCGTCGATGCTGATGATGGAGTTTTTGGCATCGGGGTCGCTGAAATTGCCGGTGTTATATACCATCAGCACCCCATAGTCAACAGGCGGGGCCTTCCGCTCAAGTTGGTGCAGGCGTATGGTGGAGCTTAGCGACCATTGAAGCTCCTTATGGGCTATCTGCACCCGGGCAGAGTCGCACAGCGCGAAAAACGACTTCTCGGTCGAGGCGGTCCAGTCGCAGTCGAGCTGCAACCCTTCCACATCGATAAAATCGTTGTAGCCACACATTCGTCGCACTCGTTCTACTATCCGACTTGCCAACTGCCCTTCGCAGCCTTTGGCGGCTTTTAAAGCCTCTACAGTGATATATACCACGGGCACTAACAGCTTTGAATTGAGTGAATCGACAGTGACCTTGTAGTTACACGATGACATACGCATTGAGGCATTCGGCACTACCGCCTCAAACGTAGTGCATAAACTGCTACGGTTCTCTGCCGTCACATCAAACATACGCAGATAAATACGGTCAACATGGTGACGGTCCATGAATCTATAGTCTTCATGTCTGAGTTCCAGAACAGTCTTCCAATAGTACACGCCATTACATTCGATGTGCGTGAAATCGCCGTCGTTGCACGATGTGCATGAACATATTGCAGCAAGAAAAATCAGATATATAATCAGCAGTTTCATATTTTTCCAAAAAATTCCAAGGTGGAGAATCAGCATGATTCCACCGTGGCAAATTTCGGGGAAAAATTATGCCCGACAAAGGAAAATGCCGGGCATTGTATGAAATGGGGTCGGTGGTGTATGAAATTGCGGTTATCGCCAGATTATGTAGTTGGTGCTCACCTCGGGCGATGGTGCTTCTTTGCCAAATTCGGTTCTGTTGCCCTCTGAATCTACGGCAAAGCCAAAAGCCTCAGAGCCTACGAGATAGATGGCATTTGCCACGCCCATATCCACAAGCGTCTGCGCGAAATCGTGAAATGTGAGTCTGCTGCGGCTCAGCACCACCACCGTGGTGCCGTTCCACTCGGCAAGAGCCTTGCGGAGCGAGCGGCCTTTGGGCTTGTTCTCTACCAACTGGTTGCCCACCACAAGCGGATATTGTCGGAAGAAGTAGCCGTCGGACTCAATGGCTTTTTCGAGAAACGGCGTGGCATCGGCTACGCCTATTGTTATGTTTCCGTCGATGATGGCGCAGAAGCCCGATTTTGCCTGTCCTTTGCTCACCAGATTGCCCTCAACTACATAGGCTCCAACAATGCCGCCATTGTCGCCGCGAATGTCGGCTGCCTGCATTGCCATCACCACATCGGGCGATTGCAGCACGTCGATGCCAATGTGGAGCTGTGGCGTGGCGTCGCGCGGAGTGAGAATGACGAGAGGCACACCGCCAACGACGGTATCCGTTATCTCCACATAGCCTTTCTTCACCACCGTGGCAGTATCACCGTGGGCTACGGCTTCCTGCGTCACTGCCAACTCCTCGCTATCGGCAGCATCATCGCTGCTCCAAAGCAGAGCATACACTGTGGCGATTATTGCCACTACGGTGCACACGATGGCATAATAGAGCCAACGCGGAGGATTGGGAGTGCCGTTCCCGCTCTTTGACGTGATAATTCTTATCTCGTTGTCGTCGATGTCGATATTCTTTCTGCTCATAGTCGTTCCTCCTTTTCTATATATTCCTTCAGGGCTTTCAGAGCCTCGCGTGAGGCAGTAGTCT
Organism: uncultured Prevotellaceae bacterium; assembly: GCA_945983195.1. GTDB lineage: Bacteria > Bacteroidota > Bacteroidia > Bacteroidales > Muribaculaceae > CALZFJ01. The sequence continues at coordinate 3,698 of CAMFSS010000005.1, forward strand.
CGCGCTTGAAGGTGCGGCAGTCCGACAGAATCAGCTTCTGTCGTGCCGGATTGATATAGGAAATGTATTCGCGGTTGATAATAAGGCTCTTGCCGATGCGGATAAAGCGGTTGTCGCCACTTGTGACAAAATCCATCAGCTTGCGCTCAATCTGCCCCAGCTGCAAAGTAAGGACATACTCCGAGCCGTCGGCCAAGGTGATGACCGAATAGTTCCCGTCGGCAGAGATAAGCACCACCGCCTCGCTCGGAACCCTGATAAGTTCGCCCGAAGTGCTGAAAGTCAAGCTCCTATCCATAATTCACATCGCTTAGTGGCACAAAGTTAGCAAAAATCGAGCAAATATCGGCAATAGCGATAGGCGTAATTTGTGCCGGGTGGGTTCTTCATTGCGATGATTCAGGTGCGTGTGTAGGATGCGGGCTCTTTGTGGGTGAAGATGTCGACGAAGACTTTTACCCGTGCAAAATACTCGCGGATGTAGGTGACGATTGCCACGGTGAAGCGAGCATCGGCGGCGTTGAATGCTGCAATGTGGTGTGTGCCGAGATTCATGTGTTCGGCAAGGTAGATTGCGCGCTCGTTGTGGAATTGCTGCGAAATGACGATAAAGCTGCGTATGCCGTAGACTTTCGCGGCTCTTACCACTGAGTCGAGGGTGCGATAGCCTTTGCCGTCGAGAATGATGTCGGAAGGGCTTACGCCGTGCTTGACGAGCGAATCGCGCATACACACCACTTCGTTCACGCCGTCGAGGCTGTTTTCATCGCCGCTGATGAGAATCTTGCGTATCTTCCCGGCCTTGTAGAGCTTTTCGGTAGCGTCGATGCGGAATGTGAAGAAGTAGTTTTGTTTTCGGCCAATGCGTGTTTGGGGTGTAGTGCCGAGCAGCAGGCCGTATTCGGCAGGCGGAATGTTTTCGATTTCGGAAAATGCCTTGCCCGTGGCATTGTTTACAATGACAAGATTGCAGATGCACATTATCAGTATGCACACAGTGGCGGCGATTCCTGCCGTCCACAATAATATTTTCAATGTTCGTTTCATGCCAATCAGGGTGCTTTAATGCTATAACGCATGGCGTGGCACATTTATTGCCGTATGCCTCTTGTCGGCAATCGGCAGTGCAGGGGAAAAATATGCACCCTTTCCGCTAAAGAAATTTTCTTTATATTGTAAGTGTGAAAATTTCACGATTTTTATGTAATTTTGCAGGGAAAACATCGGAATTAGGTTTTTATGGATTCTGCTACTATAACGGTTCTTACGGTGACACTTGTTTCTATGGTGTTCTCGGCGTTCTTTTCGGGAATGGAGATTGCCTTCATTTCGTCGAACAAGGTGCGTGTGGGTATCGACACTCAGAAGGGTGGCATCACAAGCCGGATCATCGACACTTTCTATAACCACAGCGATATGTTCATCTCTACAATGCTTGTGGGCAACAACATTATGCTGGTGGTCTACGGTATGGGCATGGCCAAGCTGTGCGAGCCGTGGCTGTGCTCGCTACTTGGCGGCAGCGATGTGCTTGTGCTTATTGCGCAGACGCTCATTTCTACAGGCATAATTCTGGTGACGGGGGAATTTTTCCCGAAGACGATTTTCCGTGTGAATCCCAATGACTCGCTCCGCACATTTGCCACGCCGCTCTATCTTATCTATCTTCTGCTCTATCCGATCTCGCTGCTCACGTCGGCACTGTCGTCGCTGCTGATGCGCATTTTCGGCGTGAAACTCACGCACACTCGCGTGAAGGCTATCACTATGGGCGAGCTTGATGCCTACTTGCAGGAGAACATCGACACTACTGAGGAGGAGAACAAGGAGGTGGAGCGTGAGGTGAAGATTTTCCAGAATGCAATCGACTTTTCGAGCACCCATCTGCGCGACTGCATGGTGCCACGCAATGAGATGGTGGCGGTGAACATCGACACCACAGGCCGCGAGGAGCTGAGCCGACGCTTCACGCAGTCGGGGCTGTCGAAAATCGTTGTCTACCGCGACGATATCGACAATGTGCTCGGCTACATTCATGTGAGTGAGCTTTTCACACCCCAAAACAACTGGAAGGAGTGCATAAAGCCTGTGATTTTTGCTCCTGAGACGATGCTTGCCAACAAGATGATGCAGAGCCTGCTCAAAGAGAAGCGCAGCATGGCTGTGGTGATCGACGAGTTTGGCGGAACTGCCGGAATAGTCACTCTCGAAGACCTGGTGGAGGAGATTTTCGGCGAAATCGAAGACGAGCACGACCACAACCGCCTAATTGCGCGGCAGACAGCCGAGGGCATCTATGAGTTCTCGGGCCGCATGGAGATTGAGGAAATAAATGAGAAATTCCACCTCGATATTCCCGAGAGCGACGAGTATCAGACCATCGCCGGATATATTCTGTATAATCTTGAAGAGATACCAGCCGTGGGCGACACTTTCACGGTCGACGGTACCAAAATCACCATTCTTAAGAAATCGGCTGCACGCATCGAACTTGTGCAGCTCGACACCACAGTCAGCCCCGAAGAGAAGTAGGTCTGCAGTTGCCTCCCTGAGTTACATTCGCCAAAATGCTGTGAAATATATCACTGCGTGGCGAGTAAATATGTTTTAAAGCATAGTCAGATCAAATTTACGCAATTTGAAATCGTTATTACGCTATTATGTGCGCGTAATAGGGCTAATTTTGCAGTGGAAAGTGGCTTTGGAGCGTTATGGCCGAAAGTGAGAATTAAGATTCCGAAGCCCGACATAAACCGAAGTTTTTGTTGGATATTAACATATTTACCAAAACCTAAAAGAATAAAAATTTACTAATTAATTAACTTTTTCACTTATGAAAAAAAGAAGTTTACTATTAGCATCTGCAGCTCTAGCCGTTGCCGGTATGAGCGCTGCTGAATTTGCTGACGGCATCACTCCGCTGTTGCCCGATGGCGTGAAAATCAACTATGAGCAGAACAAGCACTTCTGGGGTCAGAAGACTCTTACAGTTGCAGGATCGGCTGAAGGTGGATACAAGGCTTTCTTCGAGGCTACTGACAGCGAGCACGGCGGCGAACTTTGGGTAACCGACGGTACACCAGCCGGCACCAAGATGGTGAAGGACATCAATCCCGGTATGAGCACTTCAAACGTATGCTGGCTTACACGCTTCAACGACAAGGTGGTCTTCTCAGCTGATGACGGCGAGAACGGACAGGAGCTTTGGATTTCTGACGGAACAGAGGAGGGCACTTACATGGTTGCCGACATTCACGTGCTCGAAAACTCGAATCCTCAAGGATTCTGCCAGATCGACGAGACCCGCTTCACATTCTTTGCAACCGACCTCGACAGCGAGTCGTTCTCAGAATCCGGCTCACAGCAGTGGCTTTGGATTTCCGACGGAACAGAGGAGGGAACTCACCTCGTAGCACAAGCCGACTGCTACTTCCCCGGACGTGAGGAGGTAAGCCGCTGGCAGACGCCCTGCCGTGTAGGCCGCAAGGTATTCTTCAAGGCCGACGTTGCCGACAAGAACCAGTTCACCTACGGTGACGAGCTTTGGGTAACCGACGGAACAGAGGAAGGAACATTACGCGTATCTGAAATCAACCTTGAGCCTAAGTTTGGTGATGACGGAACAACTCAGATTGGAACAATCGGCCCGTGCGTTCTTTACATGCAGAACTACTACAACAAGGGCGTTACATTCCGCGCATGGAGCATGGAGCACGGCAACGAGGTCTGGTTCTCCGACGGAACAGTTGACGGTACTTATGAGATTGCCGACGTTATGCCGGGTGCAGGCGCCAACGGAATCGGTCACGGTTGCGACCCGAGCAGCTTCGGTGAAATCTACAATGGCTATGTAATGTGCCGCGGACGTGAGGAGGGCACAGGTTTTGAGCTTCTTGCAATCAATCCTTTGACTCGCGACTACAAGGTGTATGACATCTTTTCAGAGGCTGCTTCAGTTGACCACAACTCATTCCCCGATGACGGTGTAGTATTCGACGGTCGTTATATGTTCTGCGCAGCCACAGGCTTCGACAAGAACAATGAGAACCACCACGGTGGTGAGCTCCACTGGTTCGACGGCGAGAAGGTGCAGATGCAGATGGACTGGGCTCCCGGCACAGGCTGCGACTGGATTAAGGAAATGGTAGTGTGCGGTGGTAGCCTCTACTGGTGGAACGAGGCTAGCCTCGACGGCACAGGTGCAACCAACACCAAGCTTATCCGCCTCGACAAGTGGGACGGCACACCTGAAATCGTGAGCAACATCGACGCTGAAGGCGACAAGGTATTCGGACTCCGCAACCTCAATGGCGAGCTTCTCTTCTCGTCGGCAGTCAACAACCAGCTCTATTGCTGCCACTATCGCCAGCAGGGTTACGACCCGACCAAGAACCCCGATTCGAAGTACATGGAGATCGACTTCGGCGACGGCTCGGGCAAGGTTGAGGACGTGAAGGCTGAGAAGGTATCGGTAGCCGTTTATCCTAACCCTGCAACTGAGAGCTTCAAGGTGAAGGGAGCAGCAGGCAACGTACAGGTTTACGACCTCGCCGGACGCCTCGTGCTCAACACTACTGCCAAGTTCAACCAGTCGATCAATGTGTCTGGTCTTGCAGCAGGCTTCTACAAGGTGGTTGTAGCCGGTAAGTCGGCAACCCTCATCGTGAAGTAATCCATAATTATTGAATCAAAAAAAGGGGGGCGCGCAGAGAGCACAAGCCGGTGCGCCTCCTTTTTCACTTAATCAACCTTAACGACTACACAATGAGTAACTTCAGACATTTGAGGACAGCCGCGTTGCTGATAACCTCATTATTCATCTTTGCCTTAAATGCGCAACAGAAGATTGCCGTCGACGGTCAGGTCATTGATGCCGACAGTCAGGAGCCGCTAATCGGTGTCACTGTGATTGAAAAGGGCACCGGCAATGGCGTGGCAACCGACTTCGACGGAAATTTCAACATCAAAGTAGCTCCCAAAGCCACACTTCAGCTCTCCTACGTCGGCTACAAGGCCCTTGAAGTGAAGGTAGATGGCAAAACCAAACTGAGCTTGACCATGACCCCAACAACCACAAGCCTCGATGAGCTGGTGGTAATCGGTTATGGCGTACAGCGCAAAAGCGATATCACCGGTTCTATTTCATCAATTTCCGGAAAAGAGGTGAACGATGTGCCTGTAGCTTCGGCTCTGCAAGCCATGCAGGGTAAGGCATCGGGTGTCAACATCGTCCAGAACTCGGGAGCTCCCGGTGGCAACACCACAATCAAGATACGCGGTACGGGTACGGTGAACGACTCCGACCCGCTCTATGTTGTCGACGGCTTCATCGTCGACGGAATCGACCACATCAATCCCGGCGACATTGCCAATGTGGAGATATTCAAGGATGCAGCGTCGAGTGCCGTGTATGGAGCACGTGCTGCAAATGGTGTAGTAGTGATAACCACAAAGAGCGGAGAGGCAGGCAAGACCAAAATCACCGTCGACGGATATGTTGGAATATCCAATCCATGGAAAAAGATTGAGGTTATGGACGCTGCAAACTATGCTCTCATGACCGACTATATGGGCGGAATCGGAAACTACTCTTCCGACGGTCGCCTCTACTATAACAAGGATGCCGACGGCAGCTATGTGTTCAATGAAACCAAGTATCAAGCCATCGACACCATTCGCCGCAACTCTCCGGGCAACTGGTGGGACGCAATCACCCGCACCGGCGTGAAGCAGCAGTACAATGTGGCTGTGTCGGGAGGTAACGAGAAGACCAAGTACATGGTCAGCGCAAGCTACTACGACGAGCGCGGTATCATTCTCAAGTCGGAGTATCAGCGATTCAACACTCGTATCAACTTGAACCAGCAGCTTTCATCGTGGCTCGACATGACTGCCAACCTCTCATACGCCAACGAGCGCGACCAGCGCGTGCCGCAAGGTGAGAGCAGTGTGTTCAAGCGTGCCCTCTATCAGAACCCGATGGTGATGACCTACGACAGCCGCGGCTACTGGCGCGAAAATCACCCACTGGCAATGATTGACCGCTACCACGACATCAACGACATTCACCGCATCGACATGAACCTCGGCTTGAATGCCAAATTCCTGAAATATTTTGTCTACCAGTTTAAGGCTTCGTTCTACACCAAGCCTACGACCAACAACCAGTTTGGCGAGGTTGCCAATCTTGAGGAGAACTTCGCAATGACCGACCTCACCACCGTGTTCAAGCGCAAGAACCACACCAACAAGTGGGAGATCAACAACCTCTTGACATTCGACTGGAAGAACGACTTCAACAGCGTCACCGTGCTTGCCGGTCAGACTGCCGAGGGTTACAAATACAGCTATCAGGAATCAACAAAGAAGGGTACACCGAGCAACGATGAGGATCAGTGGTATCTTTCGAGCGGCTTCACAGGCGACAAGACATACGGTCTTGACTCGCGCTGGACGGCAGTGGGCTTCATCGGCCGTGTGAACTACAATGTTCTCGACCGCTATCTGTTCCAAGCCAATGTGCGTATCGACGGTTCGTCGAAATTCTCGAAGCAAAACCGCTGGGGTTACTTCCCATCGGTTTCGGCAGGTTGGAAATTCTCATCGGAGCCATTCATGGAGGCTACAAAGAGCTGGCTCTCACTCGGTAAGCTGCGTGTGGGCTGGGGATTGCTCGGAAACAACCGCATCAACGAGCTTTCGCGCTACACCTACCTTGTTAACGGCTACAATTATCCCTACGGACAGGGCAATCACCAGCTACAGCCGGGTATTACCGCCCTCACCATCGGCAACCCCGACATAAAGTGGGAAAAGACCGAGACATTCAATGTGGGACTCGACCTCTCATTCTTGCAGAACAGCCTCACCATGGGTGTGGAATACTTCAACAAGAAAACCAGCGACATGTTGCTGACATTGCCCACAGTGCCGTCGGCAGGACTTAACAGCGACCCAATGACCAACGCCGGTTCGGTTCGCAACTACGGTTTCGAGGGTAATGTGAGCTACAAGCGCCGCTTCGGCAAGTTCAGCTTCGACATAGGCTTCAATATCTCATGGATTAAGAATGAGGTTACAAGCCTCGGCACCGGCAACGAGCCAATCTGGGGTGCCTACATAGGCGAGAGCAGCATTATCGACTTCGTTACCAAGACCGAAGTCGGTCGCCCCATCGGCAGCTTCTACGGCTACGTTACCGACGGAATCTTCCAGTCGTATGAGGAAATCAAGGCAAGTGCACAGTATGACTGGGGCAAACGCGACGGTGAGCAGACCACTCGTCCCGGCGACTTCCGCTTCAAGGATCTCAACGGCGACGGACAGATTACCTCTGAAGACCGCACATTCCTCGGATCTCCGCTTCCCGACTGGGTATTCGGTATTCCATTGCAGTTCAGCTATGGCGACTTCGACCTCAATCTCTTCTTCCAGGGACAGACGGGTAACGAAATCTTCAACGTGATGGACTACTACCTCTACAACGGTGCAGCCGGCAACGTGTATGCCGACATACGCTCGAAGCACTGGTCGGGACAGGTTGATCCCAACCGCGCCTTCTTCCCGCTCAACACTGAGGCTACTATCCCCGACCTCGACGGTGACGATGCCGCACGCAACTTCCGTTCCAGCGACTTCCTCGTACAGGACGGTTCGTACATGCGCCTCAAGGAGCTTCGCCTCACCTACAACTTCCCCAAGAAGTTGATTTCGAAGTGGAACATCTCCAATCTGTCGCTCTCGTTCACTGCCTACAACCTGTGGACAATCACCGGCTACAACGGACTCGATCCCGAGGTCGGCAAGGTGTATCTCACCGAGGGCAACAACTTGAGCATGGGTGTCGACCACGGAACTTATCCGCAGGCACGCTCGTTCACTTTCGGTTTCAAGATTGGACTCTAATTAACTGCTGAAAACTTACATCAACTCACGAAAATAGATATGAAAAGATATATTTTCCGACTTCAAGCATTGGTCGTGGCAGCCGTTGCGCTAACAAGCTGTGATGACTTCCTCGACAAGGGTGTGCTGGGATATTCAACCGAAGAGAATTTCTATGACACCAAATACAAGTTGCAGGCTGCGCTCAATGCCACCTACGACGTGCTCCAGAGCGACAAGTTCACCAGCTCGGAGTGGCGCTTCGGCGATGCGCTTGGCGACGACATGAAGGGTCGCGACGAGAGCCTTGCCAGCCAGCAGGGACAGCTTGCGCACTTCCGTTTCAGCACTTCCAACATCTATATCAAGGAGCGTTGGGAAGTGAACTACACCGGTATTCATCGCGCCAATCAGGTGATTGCCAACGCTCACCGCGTGCGCATCACCGACAACAACTACACCACCTACCGCGATGTACGCGAGATTCTGGCACAGGCCAAGTTCCTTCGTGCCCTCTTCTATTTCAATCTCGTGAAGACCTTTGGCGGTGTGCCTATCCGCCCCGAGGTGGAGACAGTGGACAACCTTGTGATTCCTCGCTCATCGAAAGAAGAATGCTATGCCTACATTGAAAAAGACCTGCGTGAGGCCTGCTGCATGCTCCGCAACAAGTTCTCGAGCGGAGAGTCGGGCAAGGCAGGAGCCGGAGCATGTGCCGGACTGCTCATGAAGGTGCTCATGTATCAGGCAACGCCTGGCGTTCCCTCGGAGAAGTGGGAGCAGCTTATGGAGATTGGCCGCTACTTCGTGGAGGGCGCACCGATGTCGATGAGCCAGATGCTTCGCTACGACGAGCGTTACGATGAGGATTGGGAAGACCTGCGCCTGCGCCTGTGGTTCAAGCCGAAGGAGCTTTGCGCCGAAACCGACCCATACGAAGGTCCCGACTTCCAGATAGCCACTCTCAAGGGAGCTTACAGCTATGATTATCTCGATGCCTACAACAACCCTCTCGGCACTATCGACAACTACAAGATGTGGTATCTCAACCAGTTCTACAATGCAGGAGAGTTCTGCAAAGGCTCAGTGTTTGAAATCGTGCATCAGGAGTCGTCCGACGGATCAACGGGCGACACCAATGAGGGTAGCTACATCTATGAGTCGCTCTTCAGCGCATCATCGCCGCTCTACTGCACCGACCAGATTCGCAACGCCATTTTTGGTAACGACATTCGCCGCGACTTCACTATCGGTCACCATGAGTACACTCCCGACAACGAGAACACCGAAATCGGAGGCCCGATTCCTATTCTCTCGCTCAAGTGGTACACTCCAATCAAGGACCGTCCGCTCTATGGAGGCGACAACAGCAAGAACCGCCGCTATATGCGCTACATCGAGGTGGTGCTGATGTATGCCGAAGGACTTAACGAGTGCGGATACGGCCAGGAGGCAGTAGACCAGCTCAACGGCTACAAGCGCGTGCTCAACAAGCTCAACACCGGCACGGCCCTCTACAACGGCGGTGGCTACGGTGTAGTCCGCGACCAGATTTGGAACGAGCGCCGCATGGAGCTTTGCTTCGAGTTCGACCGTTTCTTCGACATTGTTCGTCAGGGTCGTGCCAAGGCTCTTCTCCAGAAGTTTGCCCTCGACTACACTGTCAACCAGCGCGGAATGTACTTCCGTGAGGGCGTGAATGAGATATTCCCGATACCGCAGACCGAAATCGACGTGTCGAACGGCGTGGTAACACAAAACCCAGGTTACTAATTTCATTAATTTCACGACAAAGCGATGAAAACATTAAAAACGACAATATTCCTGATGCTCGCCGCTGCGGCATTAACTGCATGCGACAGTGAAGACGAGGCTACACAGCCCACCGCAAAAATTGAGATAGAGCAGGACACTTACAATATCAATGAGTCGATGACTGTGCATTTCACCGGCAATGCCGAGAATGTGGTGATCTACACCGGCGACAGCGGTCACGACTATGAGCTTCGCGAGCAGAGCAACACGGGGTGGAGTGTTAGAGGGGACTTGTGGTTTTGTAGGGGTTGTTTACATTGGGCTATACCAGTCCCGGAGTCTACAAGGTGGTGTGCCTCGTCACCAACCACTCCAATGAGGGGCAGGTGGTGATGCGCGACACTTGCTCGGCCTACGTCCGTGTGAAGGACGATGTGACCCAGCTTGACCGCATATCGGCTCCGGCAGTCTACTACGATGAGGTGTTTGCCGACAATCTTGGAGGCGGCAACTGGCTGATGGTGCTTCCGCGCAAGCTGCTCTACAAGAACAAGACCCTCACCGTGCCACTCAAGCAGAAGCTGAAATTCTACATCGAGTCGTCGACCAGCACAATCGCAATCGACGGTGCTGACTATAACTCTACGACCAAATACGATCTCGCTTCGACGCATGAGATTACCGTCACCTCAAATGAAGGTACTGTGGCAACCAACAAGCTGCTTACGCTCAATTATGCCATCTTCAAGAGCTTTGCACTGCTTGGCAAGACGGGTACACTCGGATATTCGGAGTATGACTACAGCACCTACACCATGGATGTGAAGGTGCCTGCCGGAAGCGACATTTCGGCTGTAGCACCGAAGTTTGCCATGACCGCCGCCAACGAGCGCGCCTACATCAACGGCGTGGAGCCGGTGTCGGTGGGGACATTGGTGGCTTTCCCCAACCGCGTGCCCTACACCCTTGTGGCAGTACACCCCGAGAATCCTGAGGTGAAGGTAGAAACGACTGTTACCGTGAATGTCACGTTTGAATAATTAAGAATCTGTAGTAGTATGCATCGCAGCAGTGTCGCCGCCAATGGGCGACGGCACTGCTTTCGATTATACAGAGAAAGGGCATTTTCAGAAGCCGGACAACCGGCACAATTTATACATAAAACAACAATAAATTTTTTGCTAAATGAAAACAAAACTGTTAGCAGCATCTCTGATTCTTCTTTCCGGGCTATCGGCGTCCGGAAAAGATGTGTATTTCTTCAAGGACAGGGCTGCTGATTCATTTCTCACAGTAGCCGATGTGAACAAAATCACTTTTTCAGCCACTGCCGTTGAGCTTTCGGGTGCAGGTGGCGTAACTGAAATGGCATACTCCGACTTCAGTGCATTCGCTTTTGCCGACAAGCGCACAGTGGGTGTAGGACTTACTGCCGCACAACAGGGAATAAAGGTGGCAAGCAATGCCCAGGGACTTGTGACGGTGCGCAGCAACGCCGCTATCGACGCAATTGCCGTCTACTCAGTGAGCGGCTCGCTCGTAACTGAATATATGCCTCAGTCGAGCGATTTCGAGTTTGCAATTGCCTCACAGGGCATCTACATGGTGAAAGTCACCTCGGGAAACAATCAAGGAGTATTCAAAATCGTAAAACATTGATGAGCCATGAGAAAGAACATACTATCTAAAGCATTATTGGCATTGTCAGTGCTTGCAGGCAGCTTCTGCCTCATCGCACAAAATGATTTTCTTGTGTTCAAGAATGGCGAGGTGACTTTCAGCACCTCTACCGCCACCATCAACCAGGCTGTGATGGAGGACGAGAATACCACTCTGAGCCTTTATGACGAAGACAACAACCTCATTGCCGGAATCGCAACTGCCGACATCGACAGCATACGCATCGTTCCCGAAGCTGATGTGCTCAATGTGCAATTCAATGCCGACGGCACTGCTACCGACTTGTCGCCTATGCACAACACGGTGGAGAATTTTGGCACAAAGACCTATTATAGCCATGTCTATGGCGGCTATGTCGCATCTTTCGACAACGCTTGGGCAGGCACTACAAAGAACTATTTCAAGATTGACTATACGAATAACGACGAGTTTAAGGCTGCACTTGCCGACGGTCACACGCTTGAGGCAGTGGTAATGGCTGACTACACTGAGCCTATCGCCAACGGCGAGGCAAAATTCTTCTCGTCGCACGAGGCAGGCGGTACGGGCTTGATGATTTGCAAGACCGGCAACGGAAAGAACGGATTGAATGAGTTCACATTCCTCCCCAATGTGTCGACCAACGGCAAGAGCTCATGGAAATGGGCTGTCAGCGGTGTGAAGCCCGAAATCAAGAAGTTCTATCACATAGTCGGTGTGTGGAACAAGGCTGAAGGTGTGGCACGCGTCTATGTAGATGGTGTTCTGGTGAATACCGTTGCAGCCGAGGGCAACCTCAATCTGCCGAAGGAGAACAGCCGCTGGTTTGCAATCGGTTGCGATTCGGGCCCGACAGCACAGCTTGGCTGGATTGGCGACGTGGCAGTGGCACGCATCTACAGCAAGCCGCTCAGCGAGAGCGATGTGGAGCTGCTCTATAACCAGGTTGCCGTGAAAGAGGAGAAGCCGGTGGCTTCGGTCCTCGACGTGCAGTTTAAGACCGACGGCACTGCCGAGGACGTTTCGGCAATGCAAAATGCAGTGGAGTCGCACCCGGGTGCAGCACTCACCACCTACTACAATTCTACCTACGGCCGCTATGTGGCACGCTTCAACAACACTTGGGCAGGCTCAACCACAGGCTACTACAAGATTGACTACTCCAACAACGATAATTTCAAGAACGCACTTGCCGACGGTCACACGCTTGAGGCTGTGGTCATGGCCGACTATCCAGAGCCTATTCCCAATGGCGAGGCAAAATTCTTCTCGTCGCACGAGGCAGGCGGCACAGGCATGATGATTTGCAAGACCGGCAACGGAAAGAACGGACTGAATGAGTTCACATTCCTCCCCAATGTGTCGACCAACGGCAAGAGCTCATGGAAATGGGCTGTCAGCGGTGTGAAGCCCGAAATCAAGAAGTTCTATCACATAGTCGGTGTGTGGAACAAGGCTGAAGGTGTGGCACGCGTCTATGTAGATGGTGTTCTGGTGAATACCGTTGCAGCCGAGGGCAACCTCAATCTGCCGAAGGAGAACAGCCGCTGGTTTGCAATCGGTTGCGATTCGGGCCCGACAGCACAGCTTGGCTGGATTGGCGACGTGGCAGTGGCACGCGTCTACGATGAAGCTCTCAACGAGGAGCAGATAGCACTGCTCAGCGATGAATTTGCACGCATGAATTGCTACGCTGTTCCCGACCTTGTTACCGAAGTGTCATACGTGTCGGGTCTCACCGTAAAGGTTGGCGGCAAATACACCATTGGCGGCAAGGGCTTTGCCGAGGGCGACCAGATCAAGTTTGTGTCGGTTGCCGACGAGAGCCAGTCGCTCACTGTGGCAGCAACGCTTGAGGGCACTGAGGGCGTGAGCGTAATAGTTCCTGAGGGCTGCCCGAGTGGCACATTCCGCATGTTTGTGGTTCGCGGTGCACAGCTTCAGGATTTAGGCATCACCGAGCTTACCGTGGTGACTGAGATGCCCGCTCCTGCCGAGGTGATTGCACACCGCGGCTACTGGCGCGCCGAAGGGGCTGCACAGAATTCACGCGCATCGCTCAATGCCGCAATTGCACTCAACGTGTACGGTAGCGAGACCGATGTGTGGATGACTACCGACGGCAAGCTCGTTATCAACCACGATGCGGCAATCGGTGGCGTTACCATTCAGGACAATACCTACGATGCAGTGAAGGACAAGACTCTGAGCAATGGCGAGGTTGTTCCGCAGCTTGGCGACTTTCTCGACATCATGAAGGAGAGCACTGCCGACACCAAGCTCATCATTGAAATCAAGACCCACAGCACTGCCGAGCGCAACCAGCAGGTTGCAACACTTGCCTACAATGCAGTGAAGGAAGCCGGACTGTGCGACAAGGTGGAATTTATCGCCTTCGACCTTGAGGTGTGCAAGCGCATTGCCGCTCTCGATAGCTCTATGCCGGTGGCTTACCTATCGGGCGGAAAAGCTCCTTCAGAGCTGAATGCCTACGGCATCAAGGGGCTTGACTACGCTATGGTTGAATTTACCAACCACCCTGAGTGGATTCAGCAAGCCAAGGAGTTGGGCATGACGGTGAATGTGTGGACGGTGAACAATGCCGGCGACATGCACAAGATGACCTGCGCAGGCGCACAATTCATCACCACCGACTATCCTGAGGTGGCTCTTGAAGTGAAGCAATACTACATCGACAACAAGTAAACTAAAAAAGGCTCTTACAGCCCAATATATATGGCTTTCTACAACAAATAATCTATACTAATCAACCGCAAGGCCGCCGGGTGGTGCCATTGCCCCGGGTAAAGCACCACCCACGGCTTTTCAATAACTGAAATTCATTATAATCTATAAACTCATTACGAAACATGAAAATTTCTACTAAAAAAGCTCTGCTTATCGGTCTTTGCTCTCTCCTTACTATTGGAGCCTCGGCAGCACGCAAAGATGCCTACGACCGCTCACGCATTTTTTGGGATACCGACACCAAAAAGACGCTATTCTCATCAGGAAACTATGCACGCATGATTCAGCTTCAGGACGGTCGCCTCATGGTGGCTGCCGAAAACGGAGGAATCAAGGTTATATATAGCTCCGATGGCGGCAAGTCGTGGACTCCAAGCGAACTGATAGCATCAAATCCGGCAAATGTTGCCGAGTGTGTGCCCGACCTCCTTCAGCTTGCCGACGGAACAATCATTGTGGGCTACAACCCACGTCCGCATTCACCCTACAGCGAGGACCGTCGCTTCGGCATACGCTGCCGCCGCAGTACCGACAATGGCGCTACGTGGAGCGATGAAATTTTCATTTTCGACGCACGACACATCTTCAACGACGGCTGTTGGGAGCCTTCGTTCCTTGAGCTGCCCTCGGGCGAGCTACAGTGCTATTTTGCCAACGAGAACGACTTTACGACTACAGGCGAGCAGTGCATATCAATGTGCCGCTCATTCGACAAGGGACTCACTTGGGGCGCACCCGTGCGCGTATGCTACCGCCAGTGGTCGCGCGACGGTATGCCGGTGCCCATTCTCACCCCCGACGGCAAAGAAATAGTGGTGATTATTGAGGACAACGGCTGGCCTGGAAGCAGCGGATTCATTGCTACCACAGTGCGCTGCCCCATCGAGGAGAACTGGACCGGAGTGCCGGTCGACGGCGGCAGCACTCGCCGCAGCAAGATTTTCGCTGTCGCGCCTCCTGCCGGACATGCTGCCGGCGCACCCTACTTGCGTGTGCTTCCTTCGGGAGAGACAGTTGCATCTTATCAGGGCAACGACAACCGCAGCACCACCGATATGGAGCGCATGAATATGTCGGTGCTTGTGGGCGATGAGCAGGCACGCAACTTCAAGGGGCTTACACAGCCATTCAATATCTCAGAGGAGTATCACAGCCTGTGGAATTCGGTGGCTGTGGTCGACACCGGCACAGTGGTGGCGCTCGGTTCTATCGGACAGCCTAATTCGGGAAACCGAATTGACATGATAAAGGGATATCCGCGCAAAAACATAATCGCCAATTACGGCACACCGGTAATCGACGGTACGGCAGCCGGCGATACGTGGACTTATCCGAAAGCTTACCAGATTATCCTCGGACATGAGAACAACACGCGCCGCACATTCGATTTCCTCTACGACAGCGAGTATCTCTATTTCACTGCCCGCTGCATCGACCGCGACATCACTACTGACAAGACCGACAACGATGGAGTATTCCTGTATCTCGACACCGAGAATGCCTGCGACGTGTATCCGCGCAACGGAATGTTCCAATTCTTCTTCGACCTGAACGGAACGGTGACGATGAAGCATGGTGAAGACCTCGAAGGCTATGAAGCCGGAAAGTGGATTGCCAATGATGCAGCCGACTTCGACGGCGTGAAATTCGAGCTTAAAAAGTCGACTGTCTACTACGAACTTGAAGCTGCGATACCCTGGAGCGTGCTCGGAATGGGAAAGGCTCCTGAAGGCAAGCTGATGCGTGCCGACGTGAAGGTGCGCAACCGCCGTGCATCAACCGTTGAGTATGCCACAATCGTCGACACCGAGACGGCTACTTCTAAGCCCAATTCGTGGGCATGGATGGGATTCCTCCTACGCAACGGCGACAGTGGCGTTGCCAAGACTACTGCCGCAAAGTCGCTGCGCATAGCCACTATCGGCAACGGTGTGGTGAAACTCAGCTCTGAGCGCACAATCGGCGAAGTGGCACTCTACACATTCGATGGCCGCATGGTGAGCGGCAAGAGAGTCGGCGGCACGGAATGTACTGTGGGAACAGAGGGCATAGCGGGCGGCATTGTGCGCGTCACATATGCCGACGGCACATCTGAGAGCCGGAAAATACTGCTTCCGCGCTAAAAAAGTATATTTTTTGAACGCTATAGCTGAAAAGTATAGTTAACTCACGAAAATTGAGTAAATTTGCCTGATATGATGGAAAGACGATGTTTTTTGTTACTGATAGCACTGGTATTGTTCCCGGCATTGACGGTGTGCGTTGCGGCTACCTCCAACTACCGCTTCTCGCACCTGACTACCGGTGAGGGATTGCCGCACCAGCAAATCACCGATATCAGGCAGGACAATGTTGGGCGAATCTGGATAGGTACGCGCAACGGACTTGTGTGCTACGACGGATATGAAATCAGCACTTTCTTCAATGTCGACAACGATAAACATTCGCTCATCAACAGTTCGGTGAGTGTAATTTTCCAGGACTCGAAGCGGCGCGTGTGGGTTGCTACTGAAGGCGGACTGTGCCGCTATCGCCCCGCAACCAACGACTTTGCACGCTATGAGCTACCCTCGAAGCTGTGCTCTACCATTGTTGAGCTGCACGACGGACGTGTGGTGGTGGCAGGTGTGGAAATATACATCTACGATGAGTTGTCCGACTCCTTCACAATGGTGAAGCGTGCAGAACCCGAATTTGTGATTTCAATGGCTGAAGATTGCCAGGGCAGGGTGTTCATATCGACTAATCACTCAATTTCCTATTACGAGAACGACTTCTCGGAATTGACTCAGCTCAATCAGGAGTATTTCAGCGACTTCATGACCGGCTACGACGGAATTATCCCGCTGCGATTCGACTCGAAGGGATACTTGTGGATAGGCCGCAACGGCAAGGGCGTGATGCGTGTGAACCTCACTACCGGCGAGAAGCAAATCTACGATGTGCCGCTCATCGGCGACGGCACGGTGCGCGTAATCACCGAGGACAATTTCGGACGTATCTGGCTGGGTACGGAGAAGGGCGTTACAATCATCAATGCCGACGGCACGACCGACATTCTGCGCCAGAGCTACATCGACAAGACCAACCTTAACGACAACGCCATTTATTCGATTATGTGCGACCGCGACAACAATGTGTGGATTGGCACCTACTTCGGTGGCGTGAATCTGCTCCTGCACCAGAATGAGCAGTTCCGATGGATTCAGCCCGGCTACAACAACCGTGCGCTCAGCGGCAAGGCTGTGCGTCAGATAAGGGAATGTCCGAAAGGGAACCTCATGATTGCCACCGAAGACGGTGGAATCAACAATTACGACATTGCCACCGGCACGGTGACACCATTTGCCAAGACCAATGAGGTGGGAAGCAATGTGCACTCGCTGCTCGAAGACCCGGAGTCGGGCGAGATGTGGATCGGTACATTCCGCAACGGACTGTTCCGCTACCACAAGGCTTCGGGTAAGCTGTCGCAGTATCTGCCGGTGTCGGCACAGCCCATAGCGAGCGATGCCATTTTCGACATTGCACGGCAGCGCACTACGGGTCGCCTGTGGTTTGCCACAACGCAGGGACTGTTCTACACCGACAAGGGCGACAACAGTTTCCATGTAATCAATCACGACATGCTGAAGCTCTATTTCTCATATTGCCTTTTCGTCGACCGCGACGACAACGTGTGGGTGGGAATGCGCAGCTATGGAATCTATAGAATTGATGCCCGCACCGGCGAAATTACCAGCGTGGGGACAAAAATGCTCTGTGAAGGATATATTACCGCCCTCTACCAGGACGACACAGGGAAAATTTGGATTGGTACCAACACCGACGGACTCTACTTTGTGGAGCCGTCGGGAATGACGGTACGACGCTTCACTCTCGATGCAATGCTGAAGCAGAGCACCATTTGCAGCATTATAGGCGACCACAGCGGAAACTTGTGGGTAAGCTCGTCGAGCGGACTTTACTTATTGAACCGATCACGCACTGAGGTGACGCGCTACAGCGTGGAGAACGGTCTGCCCACCAACCAGTTCAATTACTCGTCGGCGATACTTGCTTCCGACGGCAGAATCTACATGGGCACCACCAACGGACTCATTTCATTCGATCCCGACAAGATGGGTGACAACCGCCGTGAGTATGCCGTTCATTTCCACAAGCTCACCATCAACGACTTGGTGCAGACAACTGCCACCGAAGACTCGCCACTCACCGATGTGCTCGACAATATGGACGAGATTGTGCTCAGCAACAGCCAGTCACATTCGTTCAGCATAAGCTACTCGGCAATTGCGCCCGGAAATGCCAATTCAATCTACTACCAGACGCGACTGCTTGGCGGTGTGAACAGCAATTGGGGAACTCCTACGCGTGAACGCAAGTTTGTAGGCTCCAATCTGCCGGCTGGTGAATATACGCTGCAAGTGCGAGCCAATGTGTCAAACGTCGGGTGGGACGAAGCTCCTGTCAAGGAGATTAAGATTGTGATTCGTCCGCCTTTCTATGAAACCGTTTGGGCATATATCATCTATGTTCTCCTCATTGCAGTGGCAATCTATTACTTTATCCGCATTTCCAACACTCGTATGCGCGAGCGCAATGAGGTGCGCCTTGCCAATATGGAGAAGGAGAAAATCGAGGAGGTGAACAAGATTAAGCTCGACTTCTTCACGTCGGTGTCGCATGAGCTGAAAACGCCTCTGTCGCTCATTATTTCGCCGCTCAAGCGCGTGCAATCGCACCGCAGCAATCTGCCTGCCGAAGATGCCGGGATGCTCGACACCGCGCTGAAAAATTCGGAGAAGATTCTTGAGCTGGTAGATGAGCTTGTCACCTTCAACAAAGTGGAGACGGGAACGTTCCGCTTCTATCTGCAATATGGCAATCCGATGGAGTTTGTAGAGAGCCTTGCGCATCTTTTCAGCGAAAGTGCCGCCGAGAAGGACATAACTATCACCACATGGTGTGAGAACAATGGCGAGGAAGTGTGGTTCTCGCCCAACTATGTGGAGCGCATCATGAACAACCTGCTCACCAATGCCCTCAAATACACCTCTGAGGGAGGCTCGGTGAAGGTGACTGCCGCCATTACCGGCGATGTAGGAAGCCGCACACTGCTGCACATCGAGATTAAGGATACAGGCATTGGAATTGCATCGGAGGAGCTTCAGAACATATTCACTGCCTACTACCAGACTAAGCGCGGACACACCAAGAACCACAAAGGATGGGGACTCGGTCTGGCACTGGTGAAGAAACTCTCTGAAATTCACGGCGGCGGTGTGAAGGTGGAATCGAAGATGGGCGAAGGAAGCACATTTATCGTCGACCTCGATGTGAGCGACAATGCATTCGACCCGTCGCTGCGCATCAGCCCGGAAAAATCGGTCGTAAAGCTAAAGAACTACGAATATTAGATTCCGCGCCTTGCCAATGCCAACGCTGACAACGGTTTAGCGCCGAAGGAGATTCAGTCGAAGCCGTGTGTGCTGCTTGTCGAAGATGATGCCGAGCTGTTGCAGTTCCTTTCGGCAATTTTCTCGCCAACCTACAACATATTCACTGCCGAAAATGGCAGGATTGCACTTGATTTTGCACTCGCAAATCCGGTTGACTTGGTAATCAGCGACGTGATGATGCCTGAGATGGACGGCAACGAGCTTTGCCGCCGCCTGAAGAAGAACATCAGCACATCGCACATACCGGTGATTCTGCTCACAGCCAAGAATGATGCCAAAGACGTTATGGAGGGATATGAGAGCGGAGCCGATGCATACGTGCAGAAGCCTTTTGACCCGCAGATTCTGGAACTTCAGGTGAGCAACATACTGCGCGACCGCGTAAGGCTGCGCGAGCGCATGGTGAAAGCCGACGACACCGAAAAGGTGGAGGAGACGGTGCAGCTCACCGATATCGACCGCGACTTCATCAACAAGATAAATGAGGTTATCGACCAGAACATGGAGAATGAGCAATTCTCGGTGGCCGACATCACCACACGCATGGGCGTGAGCCGAAGCTTGCTCCATGTGAAGATGAAGAGCCTCCTCAATATCTCCACGGGCGACTATGTGCGCAAGCGTCGTCTTGCAAGGGCGTGCATTCTGCTGCAAGAGGGCTTCAACGTGTCGGAAACGAGCTACCGCACCGGATTTTCCGAGCCAAACTACTTCTCGAAGGCTTTCAAGAAGGAATTTGGCGTAACTCCTACCGAATGGCTTGCCAATATCGGCAAAAAAGATGAATAAACAACATAACTTAATTAACATACTATTTCAAAAAAAACAGCAACAGTAATGAAAGCATTTTTTTATGGATTTATGACAGTGGCAGCAGCAGCTCTAACCGCCTGCGGTGCTGCCGATGGTGTGAAACTCGTTGATGCCAAGAATTTTGAATCGACAATCGACGGAAAACAGGTTGCTCTCTACACCCTCACTTCCGAGACGGGAATGACGATGCAGGTAACCAACTTTGGCGGTCACGTGGTGTCGCTATGGACTCCCGACAAAAATGGCAAGATGGGTGATGTGGTGCTCGGTCACAACACGCTCAAGGAGTACACCGACTATGGCGGAGAGCGTTTCATTGGCTGCGTTGTCGGACGCTATGCCAACCGCATTGCCAAGGGTGAGTTCACAATCGACAGCATTACGTATCATGTGCCTGTCAACAACAACGGACAAAGCCTCCACGGCGGCTTGAAGGGCGTTGACCAGGTGGTTTGGGACGTTGATACAGTGGGCACTGACATGATTCAGCTTTCGCTGCTGTCGCCCGACGGTGCTGAAGGCTATCCCGGTAACCTGAAGATTACAATGACCTACGCCCTCACTCCCGACAACGCGTTCAAGATTACTTACCGTGCCACTACCGACAAGCCTACGGTGGTCAACCTTTCGCACCACGGATTCTTCAACCTGAAGGGCGAGTGTGCAGGAACAATCAACGACCATCTGCTCACCATCAATGCCGACTCGATTACTCCCGTCGACAGTGTGCTTATTCCTACAGGCGAGCTTATGGCTGTGGCAGGAACTCCATTCGACTTCAACCAGGCTACTGCTATCGGCGACCGCGTGAACGATGACCATGAGCAGCTTCGCTGCGGCAACGGCTACGACCACAACTGGGTGCTCCGCCGCAACACTGCCGACGATGTGGAGCTTGCAGCAACCGTCTATGAGCCTACTTCGGGCCGTGTACTCGAGGTGCTTACCAACCAGCCCGGTCTTCAGTTCTATGGCGGAAACTTCTTCGACGGCAACGGCATTGGCAAGTGCGGCGACACATTCAAGTATCGCGAGGCTATTGCACTTGAGACACAGAAGTTCCCCGACAGCCCCAACCAGCCGCAATTCCCGTCGACGCTTCTCAACCCTGGAGAGGAATACTATCACGTCTGCATATATAAATTTTCAGTGAAATGAGTATAAACCACCGAGTGACGGCATTGAAACCACAGTTTCGCGGAGTGCTGAAGGCATGGCTTGCCTCAGCACTCTGTGGGGCTGCACTTGTGTGTGCGACGCCTGCTGTGGCGCAGAATCTGCCTAATCCCATTCTCAGGAATGTTGCCGACATAGGCGTGATGAAGCACAATGGCAAATACTATCTTGGCGGCTGCCGCACCGATGGCAACTTCTACGTTTCAGACGACCTTGTGCACTGGAGCGAGCCTATCCATGTAATCGACATGAACAACGACTGGACGCGCGGCACGGGTGCCGGCAACAACCAGATTCATGCCAACGACATGATATATCACAATGGCGTGTTCCATGCCTATTGGTCGGTCAACTACTGGGGGCGCGACCGCCATGCCGTGCACATCACCCATGCCACTGCCTCAAATCCGCTCGGTCCGTATGATGAGCCGGTGAAGGACACGTGGATGGACAATCGTATCGACCCGTGCGTGTTTCGTGATGCCGACGGACGCTTATATATGTACATGGTACGCTTCACCGATGGCAATGCCATCTGGTGCCGCCCGATGAAGTCGCCGTGGGAGTTTGCCGGCGATCCGGTGCTGATGTTCTCGTCGCAGCCGGGCACTTGGGAGACGATGGACAACCGCGTTGCTGAAGGTCCTTGGGTGATGCGTTACCGCGGACAATACTACATGATGTATAACGCCAACCACACCGGTTCGGCGTGGGGCAACTACCAGCTCGGCGTGGCTCAGGCTTCATCGCCCATGGGATTCAACACGGGCAACAAATACAGCCATCCGGTGCTTGGCAGCAACCAGACTGCAATCGACGAGCAGTACGTCGACCTGCTGCGCTACTCGGCAGTCGAGGGCTACTCGCCGCTGTTCAGCTACACCACCACTGCCCCCGATGCAGGGTGGGACGGTGCGGATTGTGACGACTCGGCATGGAAGCGTGGAGAGTGCGGCTTCGGCTCGCAATTCATCGAAGGCTCCACTGTGCGGCATCTTGGCACGGAATGGAAGCATGGAGAGCGATTGTGGCTGCGCAAGGCATTCACTGCACCGGCTGCAGTGGGCAATCTCGCCCTGCGTGTCACTCACGAAGGCGACACGAGAATATTGCTCAACGGCAAGGTCATTTATGATAAAAAGGGATCGGACTATTGCATAGTCAATCTCACCGCTGACGACCGCAAGGCTCTCGTTGCCGGACGCAATGTGCTGGCTGTGGAAACGTCGGCAGGACGACGCTCCAACTACTTCAATGTGGCTCTCTTCGACATGTGCGACAGCCGTGCCGATGAGGAGATACTCTCTACTCCCGGACAGCCCAACATAGTGCGCGGAGTGAATGGCTGGGAGTGGTGGCTTGTGTATATGGCAAACCACGCCTATGGCATTCGCGACCAGTATGTCGACCGCGTGCACTTCTTCGACCGCAAGATGTGGGTTGAGGGTATCACCGGACCGCACACTGCCGGGTATCATCCTGTGCCTGCAAAACCCACTTGCGCCATTCTCGATGAGACTGCCGCTACCGGTGTGCTCGATGGTGCAGTGGCTGCCGATGCCTACCTGATTGAAACCAACGTGTGCACCGACGGCGATGCAGGAGTGATTGCATGGCACGTCGACGGCGACAATTGTGCCCGCGTAGGAATCGACTCGAAGGCGCGTGAGTGGTATCTCTCGACGGTGGTCAATGGCTGCAAGCAGTGCCGCCGCTATCCGCTGCCTGCCGACTTTGTGACCGGGGTGTATCACTCCCTGCGTGTGGAACGCTACGGCAGCGACCTGAAAGTGGAGATTGACCGTATTCCGGCACCCTCGTGCAGCGAGTTTGCCGCAGTAATACCTGCCGGAAAGGCTGTGGTAGGACTTTTTGATGCCGACGGCTCGAAAGCTCGCTTCGAAGGCACAATCTACACTATTGGCTTCGATGACCATGCTGTAACTCTCGGCAACGGCGAGGAGAATCTGTTTGGCGAGGCTCTTGCCGACTATGAGCTTAGTTTTCAGCTCTATGGTATGGACCGTGGGCGCAAAGCCGCATTCTATCCTGCCTACGCCGACAGCCGCAACTATGTGCGTGCCTCGCTCGACGCCGATGCTTCGGCTGTCATCATCGAGGAGGTGGAGCGTGGCAAGGTGGTGAAGAGTCGCTCGCTTCCGCTTGCGCATGAGTGGATTGTCTATCCTGATGTGAAATACAGCGATGGCATTGAGCAGGTGTATCGCTTCGACTCGCCCACATGGCTAAGCGCGATAAAGCTCAACCGCCACGATTCCGCCCGTCACAGCAATTTTGTCGGCAATATGTTCAGCCGTCTGGAGGTGGCTGCTCTCAGCAAGG